>JAIPHQ010000004.1 GCA_021735115.1 Candidatus Omnitrophota bacterium | reverse complement strand
ACAATTTGTAGATATTAAAAATTCAGCTCAAGATATTGCCAAGCGCCTTACTTCAGCTGGCCTTGAGGTAGAAAATTTAGAGAAAATTTCTGATGATTGGGTTTTTTCTGCTGAAGTTACTACTAATCGCTATGATTGGTTATCAATTGTAGGAATTGCTCAAGAAGTTGCTGCTGTGTTGGGAAAGAAAATAAAGTTAGATTATCCTAAAACAAAAACTACTTCTAAGCTAACAAAAAATAAAATTTTAATAGATAATTTAGATGACTGCCCTTATTATCTAGGTAAAGAAATAAAAAAGGTAAAAGTAAAACAATCACCTACCTGGTTAAAGAAACTTCTCATAAATTCCAAACTAACTTCGGTCAATAATATTGTCGATATTACAAACTATTGTATGCTTAAATGGGGTAACCCTCTTCATGCTTTTGATTTAGATAAAATCGAAGGAGATATCCATATAAGAAGGGCAAAAGATAAAGAAGAATTTATCGGGATTGATCAAAAACAAAGAACTTTAACCTCAGAAAATTTGGTAATTGCAGATAGCAAAAAAATTATTGCTTTAGCTGGTATTATGGGAGCCAAAAATACCGAGGTTACAGCTAATAGTAAAAGTATATTTTTAGAGGCAGCAAAGTTTTCGCCAACCACTATTCGGCGTTCTCGGAGAGCAATTGGCCTTGATACCGAATCTTCTTATCGTTTTGAAAGAAGAGTGTCAGAATCTTTCCTAGAGTATGCATCTAGCGAAGCAACAGATAAAATTTTAAAATTAGCTGAAGGTGAATTTACTAGCTATAGGAAGGTTGGCAAAAAAACAGAATCAAAACCTAAGCAAATTACTATAAGATTGTCTGAGATGAAAAACTATTTGGGAGCAGATTTTAAAGCAGGTGAGGTTAAAAAAATATTAACTTCTCTAAATTTCAAGGTAAAAAAAGATTCTTCCGATAAGATAAAAGTTAAACCAGCTCTATCTCGTTTTGACATAGAAAGAGAGGTTGATGTTTATGAAGAGTTTGCAAGAATTTATGGTTATAATAAAATTAAGCCCAAAATACCTTTTGTAGAAAAAGCTTTAAAGACTAACCCTGTTTTAGAAAAAGAAGAGAATAGTTGGAAATTTAAAAATAAAATAAGAGATTTTACTGCTTTGTTAGGATTCTCAGAAATAATTACCTATAGCATGGAGAATAGAGATGAGCTTTCTTCGCTTACAGAAGAAGAAGGTCTTAATCTAAGGAATCCCCTGCGTAGCCAGGAAAATAGCCTAAGGTCTACTTTATTTTTAGGGATGGTAAAAAGCATAAAACACAATTTAAATCGGGGTAAAACAAATTTAGCCTTTTTTGAAATTGCAGATAAATATAAAAAAAAGGGCGATAATAAAGTTGATGAAAATACATTCTTATCTTTAGGCGTAAGTGGAGACAGCCAAAGGTTTTTTCTGCTTAAAGGTACAATTTTAGAAATTCTGGATTATTTAAATATAAATTATTTGATTAATCAAATAAAACTGACAAGTACAAGCAATGCCTTAGAAATTAAGGTTAAAGATAAAGTTATTGGGTTTATGGGAAAATTAGATAAAAAATTAAAAGAGAGGTTTGGCTTAAAAGAAGATTTGTTTTTGGCCGAACTTGATTTAAACTTATTGGATAAATTTAAACAGGATAAAAGATTTGAATCTTTTTCTAAATTTCCGATTGTTTGGAGGGATATAAGTTTAGCTATCGATAAAAACATAAAGTTTAAAAAGATTCAAAAAATAATAGAAGAAGGAAGTCAACATTTATTGAATCTGAAAATAATAGATACCTATCAAGGCAAAAATTTACCAAAAGATTATTTTGGTTTTACTTTACGTCTTTTTTATCAATCTAGCCAAAAAACTTTAAATTCTAATCAAGTGGATAGTTATCATAATCAAATTCGAGAAAAACTTCATAATAAAGAAGGCATTATCTTAAGATAGACGGAGAAGTATGATTGGGAAGATCGCCCTACTTGAAACTAAAAAGAGAGAGTGTTATAATTGACAAGTACCCTGCCTGTCTCGTTTGGGGTATTAGCGCTACAGCCAACATTAATTTTAAGGGAGCCAATATCTTTTAGGCAAAAGTTTAAAATGCGGTGCCCACTTGCGTGAGAAAAGGACTGATAGCGTTAGGCCCTAGCGGACTTATGGTGGGGTTTTCTTTAAAGGAGTAAAATGATTAAACAACTATCTAACCCAAAGTTAAAAAAACCAATTTTTATAGCAGCTTGGCCTGGTATGGGCGAAGTAGCTTATCGGAGTGCATTATTTTTAAAAGAGGCTATGAATTTTAAAATGTTTGCAAAGCTCCGCGCCGAATTATTTTTCAAACCAGCCGCAGTAAATGTTAAAGCCGGAATAACTAATATACCTAAACCTCCTGCGGGATTATTTTATTATTATAAAGGTAAAGAAGGCCCGGATATAATTCTTTTCCTAGGCCAAGCTCAGCCGCCTCTTGAGCGTGCAGAAGAACTTTCAGAAATTATAATTAAGTTTATAAAAAAATACAATCCAAAATTAATTCTTACCTTTGCCGCTAAACCAGAATCAATTGATCATAAGCACGAGTCATCACTGTGGCTGGCTGCGACTCATCCTTCTGTTATTAAGCAGTTTGAAAAAACAGAGACAAAAGTATTAAAAAAAGGCCAGATCAGTGGATTAAATGGCATATTATTAGGTGTGGCTAAATATAAGGGGCTTAAAGGTGCCTGTGTTTTAGCTGAAATCCCTTTTTATACAGCCCAAATTGAAAATCCTAAAGCCACAGCCATTGTTTTGGATTTACTTATTAATTTTTTCCAGATTAAGCTTGATATTTCTTCTATTTGGAAAAGAGCAAAATTTATTGAAAAAGAAATAGACAAATTAATTAGTTATCTTAAAGGAGAAGCTAAGCCAGAAGGCCCCAGCCCTTTAAACGAAGAAGATGTAAAAAGGATAAAGAAAGATTTAGCAGCATATACTAAAGTTCCCCAATCAGCTAGAGGAAGAATTGAGGGTCTTTTTAAAAAAGCTAAGAAAGATATAACTGCTGCAAGCGAATTAAAGAAAGAGCTCGATGATTGGAATGCTTACAAAGAGTATGAAGACAGATTTCTAGATTTATTCCGCGACAAGGGCAAAGATAAAGGCACCCACTAATATGCGGAAGGGGGGATTTGAACCCCCACAGTATTGCTACCACTAGGCCCTCAACCTAGCGCGTCTGCCATTCCGCCACTTCCGCTTATGCCTTCGGTAAGAAGTTCTTACCGCCACTCCCGCAATAAAGTCCATAGACGATAGTCAATAGTCCATAGATTTAAAATAATAGTTTTTATTTAATAAAATTACGCAAGCCACATAATATTTATAATTTCTTATTTTCAATCATTAATCCTTTAAATTTTAACGCTATATTTTTCTATCGACTATGGTCTATTGACTGTTGACTTTATTGCCGGCGATCGAAGATATATTTACTTTCAGGAAATTTCTTTGCGAGATTTTTTAGTTCTGCACCTCGAGAACCTATCTGAGCTACATGATCAAAATCTTTTTTTTCATTGGTAATTATACCTATTGAAATAGTGGGGAAACCAAATTTAGATGTTTCTCCGCTTCTATTTTTTGCTTCAATGTAGCTTTTTTTTCTATCTTCCGGATCAAAAAAATTTGGCGAAAAACTATCAAATTTAGAAATTATATTTTTTGATATTATTTCCGCCTTTTCGATAGAAGTTATTATTACGAAATCATCACCACCGATGTGTCCAATAAAATTACTCGATTGGCCTTTTTCCTGCATAATTTCAACAAGTATTTGGGAGGTTTTTTTGATTATCTCGTCTCCTTTGCCAAAACCATAGTAGTCATTCAATACTTTAAAATTATCTATATCAATGTAAAGAACAGCAAAGCTTTTTTTAGCATTTAATTTATTTTCTAATTCTTTATTTATTGAAATATTACCTGGTAATCTGGTTAAAGGATTTGCATCAAGATTTAGGCTAGATCTTCTAATTAACATCCGAATCCTTGCAATTAATTCTTGGGGTAGAAATGGTTTGGTCATATAGTCGTCAGCGCCAGCTTCTAATCCTTTGACCTTGTCTTCAACTTCTCCCTTCCCGGTAAGCATCAAAACCGGCAGATTCATAAGCAAAGAATCCTGCCTTATTTTTTCACAAATCTGGTCTCCATTGATGTCAGGCAACATATAATCTAAAATGAGTAGATCAGGTGTAATCTTTTTTAGTTGAGCTAAGGCCTTATTGCCGGTATCAGCGGTTTGGACTTCAAACTCACTTTCTAGAGTAGCTTCTATTAAATCCAGTATATCTGGATCATCATCTACGGCTAGTATTTGTAGTTTATTCATTTTTTTCCAAGGTAAAAGAAAAAGTAGTTCCTTTGCCTAATTCTGATTCAACCCATATTTTCTGTTTGTGACTATCGATTATTTTTTTTACTAAAGATAGCCCCAAACCGCTTCCTTTTATTGCTTTTTGTTCGATGTCTTTTACTCGATAAAATTCTTGAAATATCTTATCTAAGCTTTCTTTAGAGATACCAAATCCTGTATCGGTTATAGATATTAAAGCTTTTTGGCCGTTATCTTTGCAGCTAATTATTATTTTACCACCTTCAGGTGTAAATTTAATAGCATTATTTATGAGATTAGTCAATACTCTTTCAATTAGATTTTTGTCCATATAAACATTAAAGCTTTCAGGTGTATCTATCTTAATTTCTATATTTTTTTGATGGCTTTGCGGTTCAAAAAATTCAGCAATATTTTTAATTAACGGTACAATGTCGTAAGAAGTTATATTTATCTCTATTTTTCCTGATTCAATTCGAGAAATATCCAAAAGAGTATTGATTATATCCATCAATTTATCAACATTTTCAACTACTTTTTCAAGTCTTTTTTTCGCTTCTTGGGGTAATTTACCAAATTTTTCATCAGCTAAAAGCGAAGAAAACCCTTTAACAGAAGTAAGAGGTGTTCTTAGTTCGTGAGAGACATTTGAAATAAAATCGGATTTTGTTTTACTGACCGTCTCCACTGCTTTTAGACTTTCGGCTAGTTCTTTTGTTCTGTTTTTTATTTTATTTTCCAGGCTTTCTTTAGTTTGATAAATTTGTTCAAATAATTCAATGTTGTTTAAGCATTTAGACAAATACATACAAAGTATTAAAAAAGCTTCTTTTGTTGATTCTTTGATAAAATCAGAAGAAATTAATCCAGCTAAAATAAAAATGTTATAAACTTTATTTTTAGTCTTAATGGGACAAATAATAATATTTTTTATATTTAATTTGGCAGAAAGTGTTTTACAAATCTCAGATTCAGAAGTTAATATTTCTTTTTCTTGAAGGTAAGATTTATTTTTAAAAAGGATATCAACTATAGTCTTAGTTTCAAAAGAGTTAAAATTTATTTCATATATTTTCTCTAGATTATCAAAGTTCAATAAAAGGCCTTTTTTGAAACCAAGTCTTTCTATTAAAAGGTTATCTATTTTTAAAAAAAGTTGGTCTTTACTAAGTATGGGCAGGCTGGATGATATAAATTTTCTCAAAAAATTAAGCTTGTCACCTTGTACTTCTATTTCTTGTTGATAAAGCTTAAGGTCCATATCGCTTTTTAAGATGATTTTTGCTTGTTGGTCCAATTTTTCTAAAGAACTATTTAAGTTAAAATTTTCTTCTTTTAAATTAGATATAGTGTTTAATTTTTTCATAATATAGAGAAACATGAAGATGATAAATAGCGTAAAGAAAAAGAGTGCGCTTAAACTACTCCCAAACATTTAACAATAACCCCCCACTTTCTATATTAATGTCTTGAGTTTCTTCATCAGGAAATAAATAATAATCAGAATAGATACCAAATAATTCTTTTTTTGGAGATAAAATTTTTTCTATATTTTCAATTTCTTTTTCTGCTTTTTTACCTAATATTTTTTTTCTGTCTAAAGAATTAATCATAAAAACAATCCCATTTTCTGTATTTTTTGTTTCTTCTAGTTTATTGACAATCTTACTTTTTAGATATTTTTCTCTCAAGGTCATTAAATTACCTCGAGCTTTGTTGCGTAAATTTCCCTTAAATAAAAAAGATCCATCTTCTAGTATATCAACTATAGTCAATAAACGGAAAGAATTTTTGTTTAATATTCCTAATGGGTAATAAGAAAAAAGACGATTTTTAATGAAATTATTAAATTTTTCTCCAAAATAATGCTTATAAATTTCGATAGCGGGTTTATTGTTTATTTCATAAATTATTTGTTGTTTTGAGTTAAGTTTGTTTATCTCAAAAGGTTTGCCTAAGGGGATAAAATTTTGTAAATAAAGAGTCTTGGTATCAATACCGTCTAAGATTAAACTTATTAAGCCATTCCCTATCCCTTTGTTGAGTATAAAATTTTCACAAGTGGAATATTTCTTTTTATAACCTGCACCGGAGAAATTCATTAGTTTTCCTAAAGAGAATCTTATTCCATTTAAAAAGGCTAAAGAATTTATCTGAGGAGAGATAAAAGAAATAAATTTGATATCCTTTCTTTTAATTTCTCTAAAATATCTTTTTAGGATGTATTCAATTTTTTCTGAATCTTGAGAGCCGATAAAGAGGTTATTAACTTGGGTATCTTTTTTATTTATGCAGCAGCTAATTATTCCTTTTTCAATAATTTTATTTTTATATATTAAAAAAGGGGCTTGAATTGCGAATAAATTAGGGTTTTTTAAGGTTAAATTAAAAACTTGTGAAAGTTCCTTAGGGTCATATCCAGGGGTAAAAAGAATAAAAATGAAGGAGGGGTTAGTTTTAAATTTTGCCTTGATCTCTAAGGAAATTTCTTTTGCTGCTTTGCTGCCATTTTTTTGGTTTAGGTAGATAAAATACTCATTTTTTTCCATGTTTTAACTTATCATAAAGAATAAAATAAATCAATTAGCTATCTATTAGATTGACAAGTAAGATAAACTGTTTTATTATGTTTATGTAATCATTTCTTGTCTATGGCAAAAGGTATAAATTCATAAAAATAGTTGAAAATGCTCAAAAATATACAAAAAAAAGCTTTCAAATTAGTCGAAAAGGGTTTAGTTAGAAGAAACGCCGAAGCATTTACTGCAATTAATATTGGTAATTATTTTATAAAAGGAATAATTGTCAAAAAAGGCAAAATTACTGATTGTTTTATTAAAACAATCACAGATCTTTCTGAAGCTATCGGAAAGTTAAAGTCAGACAAAAAAATCCCCACCAAAAAGATTAGGATTTCTCTTAAAAGCTCAGATTGCCTGGTGCGTTATTTTTCTTTTCCCAAAACTGAAAAAAGAAAATTAAGACAGGCTTTATATTACCAGTTGAATAAACTTATTCCTTATCGGCCTGATGAGGTTTATTTTGATTATACAATATTAAAAGAAATTACTCCTTCACAAAATCAAATATTGTTAGCTGTAGCTAAAAAAAAACATATTGATTCAATTTTAGAATCTTTTGAAAAAAAAGGATTTTCGATTTCTGAAATTACCTTAGATAGCATCTCTCTCATAAATCTTTACCTAGATAAATATCCCGAAAGTAAAAAAATAAATAGTTGTATTTTAGACATTGGGCATAGTTTTTCGACAATGAACATTTTAGAAGAAGGGTTGCCGTTTTTTAGCCGGGAAGCAAAATTTAGTACAAAGGATTTAATTGAAATTATAACTAGAGTAAAGAATATATCAGAGAAAGAAGCTGTAGGTGTTCTGGCAAAAGTAAATAAAAAAAGTGATTTATTTACTATTCTAGAAGAAAATATTTCAGATTGGTGTAAGGAGATAAAAAATTCATTTGATTTTTTTGAATTAAACAAAGGTAAAAGTTTAGATAAACTTTACATAACAGGAGGATTAGCTGCGGTACCTAATATTACTAGTATTTTTTCTGAAAATTTAGAGATTGATTCAGAGATTTTGATACCAGATGAATCAAATAGTTTAAGCTTTAGTGATAGTTTTTCTAAAAAAAATTATATTGAGTATAAGCATAATTTAGCAGTAACTTTTGGGTTATTATTGTAAATATATGAAAAAAATTAAGATAAATTTAAATCCTAGGAAACCAGCTATTTTTGATCAAGGCTTGGGAAAGGTTTTAGACTTTATCCCTTTACTGATACTTTTAGTTGTATTTTTTGCTTTGTTGATTGGTGGGATAGGGCTATTTTCTTTAACTAAAGCAGCAAGCTATAACCATTATCAAAATATATGGAAAAAGTGGGAAGCTAAGAGTAACCAATTAGCTGAGATTAAGCGCAATAGAATTAGTTTAGAGCGGGAGTTTAATAGGATCAAGGATGTTGTAACCCCTGAATATACAGGAGTTACCTTATTAAATAATTTATTTTCGGCTTTATCAAAAAATATTTGGTTTAAGAATATCTCTTTTGAGCAAAAGATGCTTGAAATTGAAGGATATGTTGTGGTATGGGATAGGGATCCTATAGTTTCTTTAGAAAATTTTATTAATAATTTACAAGAAAATGAAGATTTTTCAAAAAAATTTAAAAAGATAAATATAAAAGATACGAAAAAAACTAATTTTAACGGGGTAGAAGTTACTCAATTTATTATAGAATGCAAAAAATAAAGTTAGATAAACAATTAGTTAATTTTATTAGTTTAGCTCTAGTTTTAATAGTTGAGTTGTTTATACTTTTGCCCTGGGGAATCGGAAGAATTTCAAAATTAGGTAAAAAAACAGATGATTTAAAAGAAAAAATTAAGGTTACCAAAGCCGATTGGCCTAAAAAGTCAGAATATGTAGACAAAGTAGATGGTCTCAAAGTAAAAATAGAAGATAATAAAGATAAAATTATAGATGTTGGCCATGAATCTAAATTAATTTCATTTATCTCGGAAAATAGCCAAAAGTATAATATAAAAATTAAAGCAATTACACCTCTTGATCTTTTTTCGGCAGAAAATAAAAACTTTAATTATATTCCTTTTAGGATCGAAGCTGAAGGGGAATTTCATGATTTAGGTAATTTTTTAAGTTTTTTGCAAAAAGATAAATATTTTTTTCAACTCAACGAATTAGTTATAACTGGCTATCGGCCCAATAAAATTAATATGTTATTATGTGGTTTAAGCAAAAAGCAATAAAAATAAGCCTCTATTTTGTTTTCTTTTGTTTATTGACCTTTTTGTCCTTTGCTGGCAATAAGGATTATACTTATTCAAATAACCAAAGAAATCCTTTCTATCCTTTAGTTGATTCTTATGGAAAAATCTTAATTCCCAAAAAAATTGATATTGATAATCTTTTATTAGAAGGGATAATTTATTCGAAAACTAATCCTGTTGTGGCAATAAATGGAGAAATTTTAAAGGAAGGCCAACAAATTGGCGAATTCAAGATTTTAAAAATTGAAAAGGAAAGAGTAATTTTAGAAAAAAACAATAAAAAACACAATTTAATGCTGGAGGTTGAAGATGATTAGGAGTTTAGATAAATTTATTAAAGTAGTTTTGATTTTTAGTTTTTTTATAGTTTTTAGTTTTTTATTAACTCAAAATAATATAAACACCATTTTTGCCCAAAATATTGAAGTTCTTAAATTTAAGGATGCTAATATAAAAACTGTTATTCGTTCCATCGCCCAAAAGGCTTATCGGGATGGTAGAAAGGTCAATATTACGACCAGTCCTGACGTTGAGGGGATAGTTACGGTAAATCTAGAGGATCTAGATTGGCTTACTGCCTTGGAGGTGGTAATTAGGCCTTATGATTATAGCTATGAATGGGTTGGCAAAAATACAGTTGTTGTTGATACTACAGAAAAAATTACCGAGAGAGAAAAAAGAGATCAAACTAGACAAGAAGTTGAAAGGCCTCAGATGAAAGTTTTTAATTTAAAATTTATTGATGCCAATGATGCAAAAAAAGCGGTTGAGCCTATGCTCTCACCGGTGGGTAGGGTTACAGTTTTAGAAGTAAGCGGCCAGGCTGGCTGGGAATTTGGGGTAGATGTAACTAAAAGGCAAAGAACCGGTGAAGCAAAAACTGCCAAGACAAAAGTTTTGATGGTCTCTGATTTGGCTAAGAAAATAGTTGAGATAGAAAATTTAATAAATTTAATAGATAAAAAACCGAAACAGGTTTTAATTAAGGCTCGGATTATGGAAGTTAGTGAAGACTTATTAGATGACTTTGGTTTCCAATGGTTTACTGGAGAGTCTCCTGGTGAACCAATTAATATTGGTTCAGGCACAGGAACTGGTTCAATAGATCCTTTTCCTACTGATTTAGATCCATCAGTATTTAATCCTTCTACAATAGGGTTGCCTACTTCGGCTGGACTGGAGTTTGCTTTTAAAAAAATTACTGGAACTAATCTAGAAGCAATTTTACATGCAGTTAAAGATGATGTTTATACCAATACTCTTTCGGCCCCCACCATTATGACCTTAGATAATCAAGAAGCATCAATTTTAATTGGTGAAAAATATCCAATAGTGAGTACAGAGGTGAGTACAGAGACCAATACTGTAACTGGAGGTTCATTAGATTATTACCAGGATATTGGTATTCAACTTAATGTTGTGCCTCAAGTTTCAGGAGAAAATGAAGATTTTGTAAATATGATTATTCATCCAGCTGTTACTTCATTAGGTGGGACAATAACTATTTCATCAGCAGATGCTGATCTTGTATCTTATCCCAGGATAAATACTCGTGAAGCCGAAACCCAAGTATTAATGAAAGATGGTGAGACCTTGGTTATCGGGGGATTGCTTAAAGATGTAAAATCAAAAGAAGAAATTGGCGTACCTTTTTTAAGTAAAATTCCTATTTTAGGCTGGTTGTTTAAACGGCAAACTAATGATACCGAAAAGATAGATTTATTGATATTTATTACAGCTCATATTTTAGAGCCGGGTGAAATTAATTCTATTGAATTAATTGAATCTAAGAATGTTACCGATAAATTTGAAAAAGATGAAATTAAAAAATAAACCTGATTTGTCATTGCGAGGGCGAAGCCCGAAGCAATCTCTAAAGAATTAGCATGAATAACTATTTAGCTACCTATGGCCTAAAAACCGCGCCTTTTAATATTACTGCTGATCCTCATTTTTTTTATCAAAGCTCAACCCATAGAGAAGTTTTAGCTACCCTTAATTTTGGTATCAGGCAAAAAAAAGGCTTGATTGCTCTTATTGGAGAAGTTGGAACTGGCAAAACCACTCTTTGTAAAGTGTTCCTAAATCAATTGCCTAAAGAAGTGGCAACCTCTGTGATTTTTAGCTATCCTAATTTTAGTGAAACTCAACTCTTAAAAAGCATTCTTGCTGATTTTGGCCTGGAGTTAGGCCGGAAAAACCGCTTTGATTTAGTAAAAGGCCTCAATTCTTTTTTAGTGGATACTTCTTTATCCGGTGGCAATGCCTTGCTGGTTATTGACGAGGCGCAAAATTTAACCTCTAGGCAGCTTGAGCAAATTCGGCTCTTATCTAATCTAGAGACTTCTCAAGAAAAGTTACTCCAGATTTTATTAATTGGCCAGCCGGAGCTAGAAGATAAATTGAATAATTTTAAACTCCGTCAAATAAAACAAAGGATAAGTATTCGCTGCAGGCTGCTTCCCTTAAGAAAAGATGAAATTAAACAATATGTTCATTACCGCCTGCAAAGATCGGGATCAGAAAATTTATTATTAGAAGATGATTGTTATCAAATAATTTATCAATTCTCAAAAGGAATTCCTAGATTGATAAATTTACTTTGTGAACGGGTCTTGCTTTTAGGCTTTATCCAGGAAAAAAATCAAATCACTGCTTCGATGTTAAAAGTTTGTATCGAAGAATTACAATAAATCATGAGTATAATTTATGACGCTCTAAAGAAAGCAGAGGGAAATTCTGCTGGTATTGTCTCTGAAGATAACCAGCCGAAAGAAAAGAAACCAAATCAAAATAAAGTTAAGCTATTTATTTTAATAGCTCTTTTTTTGAGTATAGTTTCTATTGTAGTGTTTTACTTTTTTTCTAAAAAACAAGGCCCATCAGAACCGGTAGTTTCAGAGCTAAAACAAAAAAAGAGTCAAAAGCCTAAGTTAAAAAAAGAAATAAAAAAACCAGAGGTAAAATTAAATAATTTTAGTTATAGATTAGAAGGGATAATTTTTGATCAAGATAATCCATTTGCAATCATCAATGGTAAGCGAGTTTATCAGGGTGATAAGATAGGTAGTTATATTGTTTTGGAAATAAATAAAAATTCCGTAGAGCTAAGCGAAAAAGAGACTAAAGAAAGTAAAATACTTTCTATCTTATTTTAAAATCCCAATGCAACAAAAGTGTTGTCAACGAAAATGTTGCATTAGCAGATTCACTTTTTTAAATCAGGGGCCGTAGTTCTACTTTTTAATATTGCTTTAAATATCCAGAATATTGCCCGCAAATAATAAATAGAATTATTTTTCTTAATGTTTTTTAGTTAATAAGGTATGGATATACCAGCTGGCTGAGCCGGTAAGATAAGAATAAAGGCCTTGGCCCTGGTTATTAAAATATTCAGGTAGTTGAGGATAAGTTGTATTTGTATTAGATTTAACCATCTTATAAATAGAGTTAAAAACAAGATTTCCTTCCTTTGTGAATCCTCGTTTATATAAAGCATAAGCAAACATAATCAGCATATGGCTAAAAAATGCACCATTTTCTTTATCGCCGTATTTAAAACCAAAAGCCCTTCCTAATTCCGGATAAATAGAACCAAAATTTGTATTAAGGCGAAAGCTTTTATTGTTATCTTTTAAGTATTTGTTTGCTGATTGCCAAATTTTTTTAATTTGGTCTACAGTAGCTATCCCGCTCATTATTGCAAAAACTTGTGGGGCAAGCATCATTTTTATCTTCTTCCTATCTGTGCCCCCAACTCTTTTTCCGGCATTATCATAGTAGCCGTTAAAAAAGCCTTGGCTTAGCCATTCATTTTTTATCAGCCAGCTACTTAGATGTTTGTATTTTTTATCTAAGTCACAAATAATATCATCTATGGGTATCTCAACTGTTTTCCCTGATATTTGTGTTGTATTTTTAAGATAAGCTTTTAATCTCTTTTGCTTTTGGACGAATTTATTATAATTAATTGGATTATTTAAACTATCTAAAAGAAAAGTAATCTCCTTTAAAATTTTAACTTTTGATTGTTTTTTCTTTAAAGATTTGAGAAGTTCAGCTATGCCTTTTAGGTTATGGGCATACATAAAGCTAAAAGCTACAGTTTCACCATAATTATCTGCCATATCTAAGGCGTCGTTCCAGTCAGCACTTTCTAGTTTGATAATATTATGAGAACCGACATTAAAAAAGGATGTTAAATTTTGGATAAGAAGGTGTTCTAAGATGTTGCCTTTATAAATTTTTTTGTTAGTTGTGCGTAAAAGAAAATCTTTTTGTTTAAAGTCATAATCTATTTTTTTGGCTCGAAATAAGTGGGAATCACGAAAATAGGGAAGCTGATGATTTAAAATATTTATATCAGCGTTATAATTAAGATAAGATTCTAGAGTAAGATATGGCCAGACTCCATGGTCAGACCAGACCCGGCTTATTTTATTGCGGTCGGATAGGAAACTATTGTCTTTTTTTATTATAGTAGCGTTAGACCCATCTAGGCGTATACCAGAAAAGGAGTTTATTATTAAGCTAAAAGCTTCCCTTGGCTCATAATGGAGCAGAATTAAAGCATCTTGCCAAAGATCCCGCCAGCCCCTGCCGCCTTTTCCATAGTCAAAATGGGGTAGGAAAGAACAGCCGAATAATTTACGGAGGGTAGGTTGAGCTTTTACCCATTTAAGCCAACAATTATAATTTTTATCGGTAAAATTAAACTCTATTTTTTTAAAAGTCTGTTGCCAATATTTCTTTGTATCTTCTAAACTCTTTTTTATTTTCTTTTCAGTATTAATGTGGGTAAATAATTTAGTTATTTCCTTTTTGCACTTATCTTTCGGACCAGAAATTAAGCCTAACCCGAGAATGTAATTTGTGGTTTGATTTTTTTTCAATAATTTTTTTTCAAATTCAAAAGCAGCTATAACTTCTTTGCCATCAAAACTTTTTATTTTTCTTTTAGTTGATTTTTTATTTTTATAAATTGCATCAGGTTTTGCTAGGCTTCCTTGGCCGCAGAAATAATCAAGAGTAGGAAATTGGCCTTTGATTTTGACTTGACTGCTTTTGGTTAAACAAAAATAAGTGGTTTGATTTAATTTGTGCCCTTCTTCATTAAATAAAAGAGTAGGCCTAAGCAAGATGCCATTTTTGGTTAAATTAATACGATTTAAGAGACTGCTTACATGGCGATGGTCGCGTAGTGTTGACTCACTTCTTCCGTAGAGGGGGATTGACGAGCAAGCAGAGATATCCAAATCTTTATTTGATTTATTCTTTATCTTAATTTGCATAACTTCAATATCAAGATTATAAGGAATAAAATTTAATATTTCTATATCGATTAACTTTGTGTATTTTGTAAGTTTATGATAAAAAAAACCAGCTTGAAGCTTGTCCGGATATGGATCTGAGAGCCTAATAATTTTTTCTTTTGCTGAAGCAGAGTTAATTTTTATAAAAAAATCTCTGCGAACTAAAGGGTTATACTTTAGATCTATTGCAGTTGCGGGTGGAGTAAGAAAGTGGTCATTATCTCTTTTTATATCTCCGGCTAAGTTAGGACTTATCGAAGAAAGTAAACTTCCTGATTTATTTGTTAAGGGAAAGTAGTTGTTATATCTGTGTGAGTCCTTAACTGTAAATTCCTCTGTATTATTATTGAATTTATAAATCATATCAATTATTTTATCTTTTTTTGTAGATATTACAACCATTTCCCACCTCGAAGGTGGGAATAAGGTTTTATTTGGAGAATAATTTGGTATAATATAATTTACTTATGTTTAGGCAAAAAAATATAAAAATTATAGTAACATTATTTATTTTAGGATTATTTTTCATCCCAATAAATTTTTCTTCTGCTAAAGAAACTTCTCCTAAATATCCAGGTCTTTGTGCAGTCTATATTACCGGCATTGGCTGCGGCAATTGTGCTATAACTGATCCTTTGATTTTTTCTAAATTACTTGCTGAATATGATGATTTAATAGTTATTGAATATGAGATTTATAAGTCAGTTTCAGCTAATAAAAAAGTAGCTGCGGAATATTTTAAAAATTATCTACCCGACACTCGTCCCGGAGTACCTTTCTTTTTGTTAAATAAAAATTCAAAGGCTTTAGGAAGCAAAGAAATTAATAAAATAGATGAAACATTAAGGGCCAAAAAAGGGAATTTTTGCCCCATGCCTTCGGGCCAAAGTAAATCTTTTAATGAGTTAGACCTAAATTCATTACCAGGAGAGATAAAAATTTGGCATAAAGACAGGGTGCTGATTTCACAAAGTAAAGATGGCAGGAGTATTCAGTTGAAAAGGGTACTGGTTTCATCTGATATTGATAATGAAATTAAAAAATTAAAAGCAGAAAGGGTTAACCCTAAGGAAGTTTTTATATCAAGAGGAAAAATTATTTTTGATCAAGCTGCCAAGATAGAGGGTTGGATTATCCAATGGGGCCAAAGAGAGGTAGTTTCAGCCAAACCTTTAGGAGAATCTACTAAAAGATCTTCTAACAGTTCTGATTTTTTAAAAAACCTTGGAACTAAAATTCCGTTGCCAGTGTTTACTTTTGTTATTGCACTTGTTGATGGTTTTAATCCCTGTAATTTATTTGTCTTAACCTTACTCTTGGCGCTTTTAGTTTCAGCTTCAGGCAGTAAGAAAAAAATATATCTAGTAGGGCTTACTTTTGTTTTTGTTATTTTTCTTTTTTATTTTCTTTTTATGGTAGCTTGGCTTAATATATTTAAATGCTTGGGATTTTTTACTCCGATTCGAATAATTATTGGAATTATTGCGATTTTAGCTGGAATAATTAATTGTAAAGATTTCTTTTTCTTTAAAAAAGGCATCTCTTTAACTATTGGCGATAAACAAAGAGGAGTGCTTATTAAGAAAATGAATCAAGTAAGAAAAATAGCTGAAGAAGGCTCTCTTTTTATGCTTATCTTATCTTCGTTAGGGTTAGCGGTTTTCAGTTCGTGCGTTGAACTTCCCTGTACAGCAGGTTTTCCCATAATATTTACAACTATTCTCGCTAACAAAGGAATTGAAACCTCTGGTATTTATTATCTATATATACTTTTTTATAATTTAATTTATGTATTACCTTTATTATTAGTAGTTTTGATATTTGGATATACCTTTCAAGTTAAAAAAATAAGCCAAAAACAAATTGAGATTATAAAGTTAATTGGCGGAATTATTATGATAGTCTTAGGTTTGGTTCTAATCATTAATCCTCAAATTATAGGAATTGGCCTACAATAAATTCAAAATTTGAATTTAATATTTTATGAATGCACCCTATCTTTTATTTTCTGATAAACAAGGCAAAATCTATTCACACACTTTTCTTAAGATGTCGGGAAGCCTATTAAATGAGCTGCATTCTCCCCAGGAATATGAGCTAATACCTGCGCCTTCGGGAACGACTTTTTTCTATTTACCTTATAGCTACCCTTTTGGCTATAATTCATCTACTAAAAGATATGAAAAACTAGAAAGATTTAAAGGAAAGAGGGTTTATTCGGTAGCAGCTTTTTTACCACCTTCTTACCTGCGTTTATATAATCCTGCAGCTTATTTTGAAAAAAAGAAAAAAAAGCTTCCTCTTTGGGCTTATACTGCTTGTGGTTTGTATGGAGGTAAGTTTATGATAGCGGCAAAAAAAATTGATAAAAGAATTAGGCAAGCACCGGGTTTTTATAATAATAAAATAATAGAAAAAAATGCCAATATCTTTCTTAAAAAATATCCCGACAATCGTCTTTATAAGCATCTTTTTAATTGTGCCCTAAATTATAATTGCCTTGCTGCCAAGAATCTTTTTATGCAGCGGTGGGAAGCTCCTTTACCTGTAGCCAGATTTTGTAATGCTGGTTGTCTTGGCTGTCTTAGCTATCAAG
>JAIPHQ010000003.1 GCA_021735115.1 Candidatus Omnitrophota bacterium | reverse complement strand
TTTCTGTTTTCACCCATAAATCTAGATATACTTTTTTCTTATAAATATCTTCTAAATCTCGCCGTGCATCTTTACCAACTTCCTTAAGTAGTTTTCCATCCTTACCAATAATAATTTTTTTCTGTGAATCTCTTTGTATGTATATGTGGGCTAGAATATAAACGCTTCTTTCTTTTTTTTGAATCTCTTTTACTTCAACTGCAACTGAATGTGGAACTTCTTGTTTAGTTCTTAAAAACAATTTTTCTCTGATTATGTCTGCAGCGCGATATTCATCAGGAAAATCAGTTGAAGTATCCTTATCATAAAAGGGATGCCCCTTAGGAGTTAGCTCTAATAAGACATCTTTTAGTTTTTCAATATTCTTTTCGGCCTTAGCAGAAACAGGAATATAGTAAATCAAAGGATCCGGAACTTGTATATTTTCTATTTTTTCCTGCCACAACTCAATATAATCATTTAAATATTTTCTACCTAAATCACTTTTGTTTAAAACCATAACTACTTTACTTTTTTGCCGGGCCACTATATCTATTATTTTCTTCTCTTCTTGGCCCGGCGGCCTACTTACATCTACTACATATAAAATTAAATCTATTTCAGCCAGCGAAGCTAAAGAAACTTTATTAAGATGATAAGTAAATTTTTCTTTAAACAAATGAATCCCGGGGGTATCAACAAATACAATTTGTGAATTTTTCTGATTTAATATTCCTTTTAATTGAAAACGAGTAGTTTGAGGAATGGGCGAAACAATGCTAATCTTTTGGCCTAAAATAGCATTAAGCAGAGTTGATTTACCAACATTCGGCCTGCCTAAAATTGTTATAAACCCAGATTTAAATTGTTTATTTTCCATTTTCAATTTTAAGCGATACATCTAGATATTCGCCTCTAAGAGGATTATAACCATCATAAGCTATAAGAAAATAAGCCGTTGAAGCTAAAGAACCGGTTCGTTTGCCCCGGGGAGTTCGCCAACCATGGCCGGTATCAACATAAGGGCTAGAAGCATAAGGAAGACAAGGCTCTACCCTTCCGGCCCGAGAAGGAGAAGTTATTATCATCTTTTGTAGTTGATTAGAATAATAATAAGCTTTTTCTAAATATTCCCTGTATTTTTTTGGATTTTTTTGTTTAAAATAATCAGCCATGACCTCATAGGCTAAAATCATTTGAGCAGTCCACTCTCCAGAAACAATACCGCCTCGAGCCGAATGTTTCATCTTAGCAAAATCAAACCCTTCAACCTTTACTTTTCTATTGTTATATTCAAAATTAACAGTAACTTTACAATTTTTTTCCGCAAATTCTAAAATTTCTTCCGGATCCATTCCCATTGAATATAGGGCTTCCGGCCCTAATGCTGTTACAGACCAGGTATAGGTATCGGTAGCTATAGTAGCATCTCCTTTACCTCTATTTATTGGTACTTTATGTTTGGTATAAGAATATCTTGAAATCCATCTTTTAACTTTATCAGCAACTTCTTTATGTTTTCTCTTTCCAGTCTGCTTATGGAGTAATCTAAAAAACGCATAGGCATCTAAATTATGCTCAGTAGAATACCAGCTATCCTTTGGCCCTCCAAAAATACCACCTTCTTCATCTTGCATCTTAATTAAAAAATCAGCTACTTCTTTGGTAATTTTAGTATATTTTTTACTTTTTGTTATCTCTCTATAGTTTAGAGCTGCAAGGCCAATCCAAGCTTGAGGGCCGCTATGAAGTACATACTCAAAAACTTCCCCATCTGTAAAATAAGCATTATATATTTTTTTGCCTTGGTTAATTTGTTGAAGATAAAAATTTAAAATTTTTTCGGCCCTTTCTATCTCTCCCTGTTTTAGGAAAACAAAAACCGCCAAAGCCTGATCATAACTAAAACAAACCTCTCTCAGGCTCTTGTCGCCTTCATAGCTTAATACTAAACCTTGTATTAGATCTTGGCGGTGCTTAATCCAATCATACATCCCCGCTATTACTTTTTCTCTAACCTGATATTTTATCTCTTTTATTTTTTGGGTTTCTTCTTCAATTTGAGCAGCAACTTTTTCTTTTTCTTCTATCTTTTCTTTTAAAAATTCATTTTCTCTTTTTAAAGAATCTAGTTGTTGATTGTATTGGTTTAATTTTGCCTCCAAAGCAATTAATTCTAAAGATTGCTGTTGGTTTTTCTCCTGGGTTTTTTGAAGCTTTTGGTATTCGGCCTCTAGGTTAAAGATATTTTCTTCTAAATCAATTATTTTTTGGCCCAATTGTTGTTTTCTTTTTTCAAGAAATTCTTGTGCTTGCTTATTTTCCTCAAGACTTTGGCTAAGAAAAGAATTTTTCTGCAATATCTCTACATGATCACTTACAAGGCGGCGATTTTCTTTGGCTAGACGGTTTGTCTCCCAAAATAGAAATGATGAAAATAAAACAAAACCAACTAAAATTGATATAACCGCTGCCGGCAATACTTTTTTAAATATCGCAAATCTAAATATTGACCCTGATTTTTCTTTTTTAGAAGCTACAAACTCCAATCCCACTCTGTATTGTTTAAATTTTTTCAACTCCTCTGATTCTTTCCATCTAATAATTGCTTCTAAAAATAACGGCTCTTTCTTAAAGGGAAGTTTAATTCGGAGAAAAATTTTGTTTTTATCCTTATTAAATTTATCCCAAAAACCCCACCAGAGATCATTAACTACAAGGCATATCCCTCCTTTGCCAATATCATGAGTAAACCCTTGAACCCAAGGAGTGATCTTTTTCCCATTTTGATCAGCTATGAAAAACTCTACCGGTAAAACAGTAGAAAGCCTTATGTATTTTCTTCGATTATTGTCTGCCATCAATCACCATCATTTTTTTTGGTTTCTAAAATTACCTGGCCCTTTAGGTAATAAAGTATTTCTTTAAACTTTTCTCTAAAGTCTTGATATTCATCTTCTCTGACAAACCTCTTTTTTATTAAAAAGTTCTGCGAAAAATTAATAGTTTTTTCAGCTGTTTCATAAACTGTATCCAGGCTTAGCCATTTATTTTCAAAATGTTTTGAATCAGGTAAATATTTTACTTCTATATTAGAAGGCAAATGAACCTCAATTTCAGCTTTTTTAGAAAATATACCTCCAAAATCTATAGGAAAATCTCTCATTTCTTTACTAATCAAACTGGTTTGAAAACCAAATTGATCTAAAGGTTTTAAGACACGTAGAGAACCAGAAGGATTTAGAAAATTATCAGCAACAAAAGTATATTCTAATATAGGGGCTTTATCTAAATCTTTTTCATTTTTAATATTTAAATCAAGAAGATGAGAAAAAGATGATATCTCTACCATTTTTTGACTAATATCTTCTTTGATCCTTGAAGGGTGGCTATATTTTAGATAGCCCCTATAGCTTGAAGCAAAATAACCTCGGGAAGATACTTCCCGCTTTATTTTTGCATTTTCTGATTGATCAATATCAATCTCCATCAGATAATCTATACCATTGTCTTGGCTAGAAGGAGTTTTTAAAATTTTGTAGCCTTCTTCTAAAAATAAAAGAATTGTTCTATCCTGGTCAAGCAAAGGTATTTGGCCAAAAGGAGTAGTATTTGAAGTAGGATCCATAAATATAAAATCATCATCAATGCCTACAGCTGCTATAGCATGATTAAAATTAATTGAGGGAAAATTTTCATCAATCGGATAACTGCTCCGGGTAGGGATAAGCACAGGATAAGCATCTAAACCAGCCTGCTTCATTAAAGCCACCAAAAGAATAGCTTGATCTTTACAATCTCCGTATTTATTAACAAAAACTTCATTGGCTGAGTGTGGCTGGTACCCACTATCGCCATATTCAACTGCCACATAGCGAATGTCTTTAGCCACATACTCATAAATAGTTTTTGCCTTTTGGCGAGGAGTTTTTTTATCTTTAATTAAATCCTTTAACACCTTATCCATCTCATCACTTATTTTTAATTTATCAGCATAAAGAGAAAACCACCAACTATAAACTTTCTGCCAAGAAGAAAAACTAGAAATTAAAATGGCAGGATTGATATAAGGATAGGGTGGCATATTATACTCAGGCACTATCGAATTTATCTCTTTAAACTTCCAACTATAGACTTTTTTCCCAGATTTTTGACTTAAGCTCGGCTCAAGATTAATCCCTTTGGCTTGATTTTGGTTAAGATATTTTATATTAACTTCCTTACCTTTGGGAACTGTAAGTTTAAAGCCAGCTTCAAATATTGGATATTTCTCCTGAAGCCGATAAATAAAATTAAAGTTATCTTTCGCTGGCAATTTTGAAGAATAAATTTTAACTTTATATTCTAGGTAAGATCCTATATTAACCGCCGGCATAGATATAATAAAGGCCCGGGAATTACTATAAAGCGGAAAATCAAGGTATCTGCTTACATCCCGGATATTTTCAGCTCCAGCATAAACTACTTTTGCCTGCCTAGTTATTGTTCTAGCATATTCAAGTTCAACCTTTTCATAGGTTGAATCATAGCCAATTTTTACTTCAGCTAACTCTTTACCCCTTTCTTTTAAAACTTGTTTTACAACATGAATAGTAGATACAGAGGTATGATTTGGTAAAATTTCAATTGACTCATCAACCGAAAGTATTATGGCTGCTTCATCTTCTTTTTCCTCAATAAAACTAGCTGCTTGCTGCGATAATTTTTTAACATTTTCAGGAAAAACATTTTCTATTTTTTTTTGTATAGACTTAATTTTTTTACGGGCTGGCTTGCTATAAGGTTTTTTAACCTTAGCATATATTTCGATAGCTTTAGGAAAAAGATTCTTTTTCTCGAGAACTTCTCCATATAAAAACAATCCTTCTGGATCCTCTAGATCATCTATTATCGTTTGATAAGTTTCTATAGCCTGATCGTATTTTTTTTGTTTGACTAAAGCCTTAGCTAAAAGCAACTTTGCTTTATCGCTGGCTATTCCTTCCAATACATCTTCTATCTTTTTATAATCTCTAAAATTATAGTAAAATTCGGCTAAATTTATTCGTAATTTTTTATTACCAGGGTTGTCCTTTAATCTTTTTTGATATTTTTTAGATAGATGATTATACTCTTTTTCTAATTGGTTAAAATCAGCGTTACAACCTAAAAAAAATAAAATAGTTAAAATTATAGATATTTTCCTGGTCATTTTTTAGTCTTGATTAAATTTAATAAATTGAAAGCTCCGGTGGATCTATAAATTTTTCAAAAATCTTTCTATCCTTACAATTGCTTCTTTAAGATTCTCTAAAGAGTTAGCGTAAGATATGCGGATATAATTTTTGTAGTTTTTGCCAAAAGCTAATCCAGGAACAACTGCCACTTTTTCTTCCATCAAAAGCTCTTTTGCAAATTCTAATGAATTAAGTTTAAAGTTTTTTAAGGAGGCAAAGCAATAAAATGCTCCTTGAGGCAGTAATGTAGAAAGGCCTAATCTATTTAATTCTTTTACCAAAAAGTCCCTTCTTCGCATATATTGAGACTTCATATCAATAACTTCTCTCTTTGCCAATAGAGCCTCTGTAGCTGCCACTTGTGATATAACCGGCCCACACATTATAGAATAAGAGTGTATTTTAGTCATAGCTTGGATAATTTTAGAATCTCCACAAGCAAAACCAACTCGAAACCCAGTCATAGCATGGCCCTTAGAAAAACCATTTAAAAGAATGGTTCTTTTTTTTGCTAATTTAGCCAAACTAGAAAAAGAGGTATGCTTTTGGCCATAAGTAAGTAAATCATAGGTCTCATCACTTATAATAATGATATCTTTTTTAGCTAAAAGACTCCATATTTTTTTTAATTCTGAAGGCGTATAAGTTATCCCACTAGGATTTGAAGGATAATTTAATATTATTGCTTTGGGATTATGCTTTAGGAGTTGAGATAATTTTTTCGGATTAATCTTAAAATTATCCTCTTGTCTGGTCTCAAGCAATAAAACTTTGCCATGGTTTAGCTCAACTAAAGCAGGATAAGCCACATAATAAGGAGCAACAACAATGACTTTATCTTTTGGTTCAAGAATTGCCCTTAATGATAAATCTAGGCCTTCACTTACCCCCACTGTAATTAAAATTTCTTTATCGGGTTTATAGCTTAAGCTATATTGCGCCTTTAGATAATCAGCTATAGAATCCCTAAGCAGAAATAAACCCTGGTTTGAAGTATATGAGGTAAGTCCTTCTTCAAGCGCAGTTATAGCCTTTTCTCTTATCCTCCAGGGAGTAATAAAATCAGGCTCTCCCACTCCTAAAGAGATAACATCTGACATACCCAAAACTAAATCAAAAAACTCCCTTATTCCTGAAGGAGCCATCTTTTCTACATGCTTAGATATATGTTCTTTCATTGTTCCTTAATCTACGATTACCGATCCTGCTCTAGATTTATTTTGCTTCGTTCAACGTTCTATGTTCAGCGTTCTATGTTTAATAATTCTCAACGTCGAACGTCGCACGTTGAACGTCAAACGATTAGTAGCTTATCGGTAATCTTCTGTTTTTATCTTTTTTTACCAAAACTACTCCATCTTCTTTATACTTTTTTAACATAAAGTGAGTAGCTGTTCTTTTTACTGAACTTAAGGGAGATAATTTCTCTGAGACAAAACTAGCTACAGTATTAATGTCGGGCCCTACTACTTCAATCAAAAGATCATAAGTACCTGAGAGCAAAAAACAATTTTTTACTTCTGAAAATCTATAAATTCTTTGAGCAATTAAATCAAAACCTACATCTTTTTGAGGATTTACCTCGACTTCTATCAAAGCTACAACTTTCTGATAATCTTTTACTTTTTCTTTATTAATTAAGGTTTTATACTTAACGATGACTCCTTTCTTTTCATACTTTTTTATAGCAGTTTGGATTTGTTTTTCGGTTTTGCCGGTTAATTTCTTCAGATCTTCTATAGGCATTCTGGCATTATTTTCTAAAATTTCTAAAATTTGATCCATTCCTAACCTCCTTGCATAATGTTTAATGGAACAGGCAGGCCTGTTCCCTACATAATCCTTTTCCCTCTAACCTTAAACTTTGACCTTATTTGAATTATACTGGTTTTTCTTATCAATATCAAGCACCTTCCCCTTTACGGGCTATATAAATTAACGATTTCTTTAGCTTGAATGGATTGCTTTTTCTCTATAATTTCAATTAATTTAGAAAAAATCAAATAAGTTACATAAGCATCATCTTTAGCCCGATGAAACTGTATCTCTGAAGTCAATCCAAAAAATCTAGCTACCGATTCTAATTTATAGCTTTTGAGCTTTAATGTATTTTTTGCCATAGCTAATACATCAATAAGAGGCGGATCTATACATTCTATATGATTCTTTTTTAATTGATAATTCATAAAGCCTAAGTCAAAAGAAACATTATAGGCACAAAGAATACCTTTAGATAAAAAATTAATTAGGCTGTCAGCAATATCTTTAAAATAAGGGGCGCCAATTAAGTCTTTATCCGAAATTTTATGAATGCAAAATGCCGCATAAGGAACTTTTTGATGGGGATGAACCAAGGTATGAAACTCATCTACTATTTTACCTTGCTTAATTAAAAAAGCCGCAACCTCGCAAATAGAACTTCTTTCTACCAACAAGCCGGTTGTTTCTAAATCTAGAAAAATTAAAGGACAATCTTTGATGCTTTTATCTAAATTCATTTTATAATTTTATTTAGCTTAAGACCTTAACTGCAATTTTTCTGTTTCTTGTTTTTGTGTCAAAATTTACTAAAATCACTTGCTGCCAAGTCCCTAAGTCAAGTTTGCCATCAGTTATAGAAACAAAAAAATTTGTTTTCAGGAAAGAACTCCTCAGATGGGAATGGGCATTATCATCGGCCCAAGTAGCATTATGGGAATAATCTTTTTTGAAAGGAAAAAGTTTAGAAAAAGTATCTTTTAGGTCTTTAATCAACCCTGATTCAAATTCAGCTGTTGTGATAGCGGCTGTTGAACCAATTGAGGAAAGAAATAATAAAGCATCAGTTAAAGATTCTTCTCTGATTATATCTTCTAAATCAGAGGTAATATCTACCATATCTGATTCAGGCTTCAATGTTTTTTCAATATAGTGAGTTTTAAGCATTTTTATCGGACTACACTGCCTGGCGCAACACTTTTATCAGAAACTAACAGACTAACGTCATCTTTTGATTCTGCAGCAAGAAGCATTCCCTGTGACTCAACACCACGAATATTTTTTGGTTCTAAATTAACTAGAACCGGTACTAATTTTCCTTCTAGCTCTGATAAAGCATAAAAAGGTTTTATGCCTGCGGCTAACTGAATTTGCTTATCTCCTAAATCTATAGTCAAAAGATATAACTTCTCAGCATTGGGATGTTCTTCAACTTTAATTATTTTTCCAATTTTTAATTCTAATTTTTTAAAATCTTCAAAACTTACCATAATTTTACCTCTCTTAGAAAAAATCTTTTACTATTAACCACACCAATGCAACTATTATAATAATCGAGCCAATATAAAAATCATTAAAATATAAAAATTCTTTCGTCCTGTTTTTAAAACTACGGCTATCTTCGTTTAACCCATAAATTTTTTTTATTTTCGGCTTAATTTTTATTATATCTTCTTTTTTAAACCGTAAAAACTCTCCTCCAATACGAAAATGAGGAATATTATTATTTTGAGCCATCTGAATTATCTCTTTCTCGGATAACCCTAACTCATGAGAAACCTCTCTGGTAGTTATTAATTTCTGATTCATGTTTTTGTAGCCATCCATTGGTCAACTTTCTTTCGGTCAAACCATAATTTTTTGCCTTCTTTCTCAACTGGAATCTTATCAGTTTCAACCCACTCCATAATTTTTTGCTTCTCTACCGATAAATAATCTGAAATCTCAGATAGAGAAACTTTATTATCAGACATATGACACCTGCCATCAAAAATTGCCCCTTCTTCTATAGAAACCTTAGCTGCCTGAATATCTCCATACACTTCGGCTGTTGAAAATAATTTAACATTATCAGCTTTAATAGTTCCATTTACTTTACCAGAAATAATTACATTTTCTCCTTTAATTTGAGCTTTAACTGAAGCAGTTTCACCAACGGTCAAACTTCCCTTTGTAGTTAGATTCCCATCAAATTCGCCATTTATTCTTAAATTAACCGGGTCAGAAAAAACTAAACTCCCCTGCATAGTTGCATCTACATCGAGAATTTTTTCTTTTTTCCTTGCCATATCAAACCTCCCTTTTATTAACTTGATCCAGCGCCTAAATTCAGGCTACTGGTTGCTCTGGTTTTATTATACAAATAAAAACCTAATCCTGCAACCATTGCTCCATTATCTTGAGTATATTCTAAAGGCGGAATTAAAAAATTAATAGACTCTTTTTTTTGTTCTTGTTTTAGCCTATCTCTTAAAAAGCTATTAGCTATAACTCCCCCTCCACAACTAACCCGTTTAATTTTCTTTGCTTTTGAAGCCTCTACTATTGTTTTTACAATTATCTCCACCAAAGAAAATTGAAAAGAAGATAGAAGCTTCTTTTTCAGGTCAAGGTTTAATTTTCCATTTTTAGCTTCAAGCTCATTTTTTTTATAAACCAAAGCTGTTTTAATCCCGCTAAAGCTTAAATTTAGGCCTTTTTTACCACACTTAAACTTAAATTCTTTTTTATATTTAGGTTCAAACAATTGATCTATTATTTTACCACCCGGGTAACCTAACCCATAGTTAACAGCTACCTTATCTAGGGTTTCCCCACAAGCATCATCTTGAGTACTGCCGATAGTTTTTATATTATCGATTTTATTTACCTGATAAATACTGGTATGCCCACCTGATACTACCAAACCTAAAAAAGGAAACTTTAATCTGTGCTTGTAATTTAAAAAGGGAGAAAAAAAATGAGCATAAAGATGATTTACCCCAATAAAGGGAACCTTTAAGGCCACCGATAGAGCCTTAGCAAAATTAAGGCCCACAAGCAAAGCTCCAATCAATCCGGGTTTATAAGTTACTGCTATTAAATCTATAGATTTAATTTTAATTTTCGCTTCTTCCAGAGCAAGGTTTAATACTTTATCAATATTATTAAGATGAGCTCTATTGGCGATCTCAGGAACCACTCCCCCATATTTTTTATGAGCTTTTAAAGAAGAGATGGTTATATTAGATAAAACCTTTAAATTTTTCAACACAGCAACAGATGTTTCGTCACAAGATGTCTCTATCCCCAAAGTATACATATAAAATTAAGGTTCAAGGATAAAGGAAAAAGGGAAAAGGAAAAAGAAGTATCTATTTCTTATTTTAACCTTTAACCTTGAACCTTTATCCTTAGGTTTCTATTTAGAAAGTTATTGTAAAACAATCAGGCCTTTCATCAAATCTAGAGCCCTTATTACTTGATAATCTTTTTTATACTCAAAATTCTTTTCTTTTTGCAGTTTTTCAAATACATCTTCTGATTCGGAAACTTCAATTTTTTTAACAACTATATCCGGCTTTATTCCTTTTTCATGAATACTTATCCCAGCCGGGGTATAATAACGAGAAGTTGTAAGGCGCATAGCCGAACCATCTGATAAAGGAATAATGGTCTGAACTGATCCTTTCCCAAAAGTAGTTTCTCCCATAAGCACAGCACGATTATTATCTCTTAGAGCTGCAGCTACAATCTCTGAACCAGAAGCGCTTCCTTTATTAATTAAAACTACAACTGGTATATCTAGAAATTTAGGAGAGAAAGGATCAGATCTATAAATTACCTCTTCTTGATTTCTTGAATCTGTTGAAACTATAGATAGCCCTTCTTTCAAAAATATACTAGCAACATCAACTGCAGATGAGAGCAAGCCGCCAGGGTTATTACGCATATCTAAAATTAACCCTTTTAATTCTTGCTCTTTTAATTTAGCCAACTCTTTTTCTAGGTCTTTAGCAGTTGATTCCCTGAATTCAGCTATTTTTACATAACCAATATTATTTTCTAAGATAGAACTGTTTTTAATGTCTTCTATCTTAATTATTGCCCGGGTTATCTCAATTTCTGAAACTTCCCGCTGATCAGGATGTAAAACAGTCAAAGTAACTTTTGTTTTAGGGTCTCCCCTTAACTTTTTAACTGCTTCATTTAAAGTAATATCTTTTGTAGTCTCTCCATCAATTTCAACAATAATATCACCTGGTTGAATACCTGCTTCCCAAGCCGGTGTATCTTCAATCGGAGATATAATAGTAAGCACCCCATCTTTTATTGTAATTTCAATTCCTAGGCCGCCAAATTTTCCTTCAGTTTCAACTATTAAGTTCTTATAATCGTCAGGAGTTAAAAATTGGCTGTAAGAATCTAATGAACTTAATACTCCTTTCATGGCCCCATAAATTAAATCTTTTAGTTTTTCTTCTTCTACATATTTTTCTTCAACTGTAGCTATGCCTTCGGCAAAAATATCTAAATTTTCAAAAGCGGTCTCTTTTTCTTCTCCCAGAGAATAACCAACTCCATAACCAAAAATGGTTACTGCTAAAACTATCAATAAAAACAAATTAAATCTTTTCCTCATTGCTTTAACCTCCTTTCTAGGATATTTCTTGCCAATTGAGGGTTTACCCTGCCTCTTGTTTCTTTCATAATTTGTCCTAGTAAAAATTGAATCGCTTGTAATTTGCCTTGTTTATACTCTTTGACTGCTTTAGGATTATTAGCTAATATCTTTTCTGCTATTTTTTCTATTCCTTTTTCATCTGATAGTTGGATTAATCCTTCCTTTTCGATTACTTCATCTACATCATTGTTATTGTCTATTGTCAAAGAAATAATTTTTTTCACCCCTAAATTATTTATTTTATTTTCACTGAAGTATTTTACCACCTTGGCAAAGTCTTTGGCAGAAATTTTAACAGAATCAAAACCACCTTCCAATAAATTAATTTGTTCTAAAAAAGGGCCAAATAATACTTTATAAATTTTTTTAGGTTGTTTATAAAAATGCAAAGCTTTTTCAAAAAAATCTGCTAATTGTTTATTCTCAACAAGCAAAAAACTTTCCTTTTCGTGCAATTGATATTGATTAATAAAACGCTCCCTTTTTACTTTGGGTAACTCCCCTAGAGATTCTTTTTCTTGGTCTATCATTTCTTTTGATATTATAAAATCCGGTAAATCCGGTTCAGGAAAATAACGATAATCATGAGCTTCTTCTTTGCTGCGCATAACAACCGTTTTTAATTTATCAGAATCCCATAACCTTGTTTCTTGAACAATAATTTTTTTATCCTTAAGCTGGGCAGTTTGCCTTTTTATCTCATACTCTAGGCCCGCCTTAACCCCCTTAAAGCTATTCATATTTTTTAATTCTACTTTTGTGCCAAAACTATTAGCACCTTTTTCTTTTAAAGAAATATTTGCATCACAGCGCAAATATCCTTTTTCCATATCACAGCTAGATACTTCCATATATTGTAAAATTAATTTAAGCGAATATAAATAATCAAAAGCTTCTTCTGGGCTGGTCAATTCCGGATGAGATACTATCTCAAGAAGCGGAATTCCAGTACGATTAAAATCTACTAGTGAATATTTATCTTTATGTACTAACTTACCTGCATCTTCCTCTAGATGAACTCTCTCAATGCCAATTTTTTTATCTTTATTAATCTGGATACTCCCTTCATAACCTAAAGGGCTTTTATATTGAGATATTTGATAATCTTTTGGCAAATCTGGATAAAAATAATTTTTCCGTTCAAAATAAATTCTTTCGTTTATTTTGCAATTTAAAGAGAGTGCGGCCCGCAGGCCTAAGCTTAAAGCTTTTTTATTAAATACAGGAAGTACCCCCGGTTGGCCCGAACAAATCGGACAAATATTATGGTTGGGAGGGCTTTCAAATTCAGTTGAGCAAGAACAAAATATTTTAGATTCTGTTTTTAGCTGAACATGTACTTCCAACCCAATTGTTGTATCAAACATCTTTTAACTCCGGAATTTTTTTATGAAAATCTGTACCTTGTTGAAAAGCATCCCCTAATTTTATTAAGGTTGCCTCATCATAATCTTTGCCTATTAGCTGCATCCCTAAAGGTAAATTATCTTTTGTAAAGCCACAAGGCAGAGACACTGCTGGAATCCCGGCAAGATTAGAAGAAATGGTATAGATATCAGACAAATACATACTTAAAGGATTTTCTGTTTTTTCTCCAATTTTAAAAGCAGCAGTAGGAGTTGTGGGAGTAAGAATTGCATCTACTTCTTTAAAGGCTTGATCAAAATCATTCTTTATCAACCGCCTTACTTTTAAAGCTTTAAGGTAATAGGCATCATAATAGCCACTCGATAAACTATAAGTACCTAAAAAAATCCTTCTTTTTGCTTCATCACCAAAGCCTTGAGAACGGCTTTTTTGATAAATTTGCCAAAGATCATCAGCTTTAGCTCGATAGCCATAACGAATCCCATCAAACCTTTGCAGATTTGAACTTGCTTCTGAAGAAGCAATTATATAATAAGTTGGCACTGAATATTGGGTGTGAGGCAATGAAATCTCTTTAAATTGAACCTTCTTTTTCTTATAAAAAGCTATTGCCTGCTCTAATGCTTTTTTAATTTCCGAATTCAGGCCCTGATCAAAATACTCTTTAGGCAAACCAATCTTTAAAGAAGTTATATCTTGGCCCAAAAACTTTGTAAAATCAGAATCAACTACTTTAGCAGATGTAGAATCATTTTGATCAAAACCAGATATTATATTTAATAGATAAGCACAATCCTTAATATTGGTTGTAATTGGCCCAATTTGATCAAGGCTGGAACCAAAAGCCACTAACCCATAACGGGAAACTCTTCCGTAGGTAGGCTTTAAGCCAACAACTCCGCAAAATGAAGCCGGCTGACGGATGGAGCCACCTGTATCTGAACCTAAAGCAAACGGCACCAATCTAGCCGAAACAGCAGCAGCGGAACCACCACTTGAACCGCCAACAACTCTTGTTTTATCCCAAGGATTTTTTGTCGGCCCATAACAAGAATTTTCTGTAGATGAACCAAAAGCAAATTCATCCATATTGGTCGTACCAATTAAACTTAAACCAGAAGACTTTAATTTTTTAATTACAGTCGCATCATAAACTGCCTGATAATGATTAAGAATTTTTGAAGCACAAGTTATTGTTTTACCTTTAATGCAAATATTATCTTTTATAGCAATTGGTACTCCCGCTAAATTTGAATCTTTTTGACTATCAAAATTATTCTCGTATGAATCAACAAAAACATTTAAGGTAGCATTATATTGACTGATTCTTTTTTTAAAAAATGAATAGACCTCTTCTTGGCTATTTTTTCCCTCTTTAATATCTTTTGCTATAAGATAAGCTGGTTTTTTGATTAAATTATCTATCATTTTATAACATTGGGTATTTTGAAAAAATTATCTAAACAAGCAGGAGCATTTTTTAAAATATTTTCTTTAGCCAAATTATTTTTGGCTTTATCTTCCCGCATCAAAGACTGGCCTGTAGACAAACCTCTCATTGGCTTAATTCCTTTTGTGTCAACTTCCTTTAATTTATCAATATAATCAATAATTTTAGAAAGTTGCGAAGATAAAAATTCACTTTCTTGATCATTAATATCAATTTTTGCCAATTTAGCTATATATTCTACTCTTTCTTTATCAATCATATGATCATGAACCTTTTTGTTTGTCCTTATATAAAGTTAGTTCTAAAAAAGTTTGCAGGCGGCGGCTGCGGCTAGGATGGCGCAATTTTCGCAAAGCCTTAGCCTCAATCTGTCTAATCCGCTCCCGAGTAACTTTAAAAGCAGACCCTACCTCTTCTAAGGTCTTAGGGCTACCATCTTCTAAGCCAAACCTTAAAGTAAGAATATCTTTCTCTCGATCAGTCAAACCCTGCATTATATGGCCTAACTCTTCTTTTAACATTGAAAATACTGTAGCATTTGCCGGAGAAGTAGCTTTTTTGTCTTCAAGAAAATCTCCAAAAGAAGTATCCCCCTCATCTCCAATTGGAGTATGGATAGATATCGGCTGCTGCGAAACCTTTAAAATATCTTTTATTTTAGAAACCGGAAGCTCTAATTCAGATGCTAATTCTTCTGGACTGGGCTCCTTGCCTTTTTCCTGAATATAAAGCCGTGATAAGCGAATTATTTTATTTATCGTTTCTGTCATATGAACCGGTATCCTTATAGTTCGAGCTTGATCAGCTATAGCTCTGGTTATTGCCTGTCTTATCCACCAAGTAGCATAAGTAGAAAATTTATAACCTCTTTTATACTCAAATTTCTCGACCGCTTTAATTAAACCCATATTTCCTTCTTGAATTAAATCAAGAAAAGAAAGGCCCCGATTAACATATTTTTTTGCAATGCTTACTACCAAACGCAAATTTGCTTCAACCAGCTGTCTTTTAGCAGCATTATAAAAAACAGCTCTTTCTGAAATCATTTTCATTTTTGCTTTAGTAGATTTTTCCGGAAAACCAAGTTTTTTGACTAACCTCCGTTTTTCCTTCATGAGTTTGCGCCGTTCTGACTCTTTTTTCTTTTTCCCTTTTAGCCTATCAATCTGTTTATTTAGTTTAATTACTTTAGATACTGCGTTTCTTATTTTATCTAAAATCTTTTCAATTATCCCAATGGTAAAGTTGTATTTATTAAGTATTTTTTTCTGGGTATCAATTTTTCTAGTTCGAGAAAGACGTGCATATAATTTTCTAATCCTTTCAGTTTCTTGCTCTTTATCTTTGATTTCGCCTTTGACAAAATCATCCGGATTCAACTCTCCTTTAATTAATTTCTGTGAGATATCTATAAACATATCTTTAGCAATACCAGTTGAGAAAACTTCATCTCTTAGATCAATCTCTTTAGATTCAATTTTTTTAGCTAGGCCAATTTCTTCTTCTCTCGAAAGCAAGGGAATTTGACCCATTTGCTTAAGATACATCTTAACTGGATCATCAATTGGCCCCGACTTAGCCGGTTTATCCTTTTTCTTCTCTTTTTCTACTTCAGTAACTTCTTTTGTTTCTAATATGCCTATCTTTTTTTCATCCAATTTTTGAAAAACCGTCTCAAGCTCTTCAGGCTTGTTTAGGTCTTCAGAAAGAAAATGGTTTATCTCATCATAAGTTAAATAACCTTTCTTTTTTCCTAAATCAACTAATTGATTCACATTTCTTTCAATTGTTTTTTTCTTACTCATCTTTAACCTCACTGTTAACTTTATTATATTTAGCAATAAGTTCCTTTTCTAATTGCTCCTTAACTTCTTTATCTTCAGTATTTTTGATTTTAAGCCTCAATTTATTTTTTTGGCAATCTATATGTTTTTTATGCAGCTTAACAAGAGTTTCCCTTAAGGTATTTTTGTCTTGAGGTATATCATCTTCTAACAAAATTTGGCTAATAAAACCAGTAATTACTTTATCGTCAATATTTGCTAATAACTCATTAGTTGTTTTATTTTTATGGGGAAAATGCTCAAATAAAAAATTCACTATCTTTTTGGTAAGAGGATTAGTAAAATCTTCTACTTCAAAATTCTTTCTTACCAATGAAAATATTTTATAATTAGTAAACATCGCTTTAATTAGAATTTTTTCAGTAACTGACGGCATTTGTTTAAAAATTTCTTCTTTTGAAAACGCCAAGGAATTATTTTTATTTTGATACTTTGATTTAGCTGAAAACTTTCTCCTATATTCTGAAATAACCACCTCTTCTTTTAAATTAAGTTTTTGAGCTAATTTTGATATATATTGATATTTTTTTACTTCATTTTGTATTTTATCAAAAGTTGCTAACATATTTGCTACTATTTTACTTTTATCTTCGATGTCTTCTTGATTAAATTTCTTAGTTAAAATACCCAGCTGAAAATCAAAAAAATCTAAAGATTGGCTTACTAGATTTAAAAAATAATCTTTGCCTTTTTTTCTTACAATTGAATCCGGATCCTCGCCTTGAGGTAAATTAACCACTCTGATTTCGAGTTGATTTTGAAGCAATAAGTCTATGGTCCTAAGCATAGCTGATTCCCCAGCACTATCTGAATCAAAAACTAAAATTACTTTTGAGCAAAATCGAGTTAAAAGTTTAATTTGTTCTTGGGTTAAGGCTGTGCCTAAAGAAGCTACTATATTTTTTACCCCCCGCATAAAAGGAATAATCATATCAAGATACCCTTCTACCACCAAAACAGAACCATCTTTTATAATTTGTTTTTTGGCTAAATTCAAGCCAAAAAGATTCTTTCTTTTACTATAGATTAAGCTTTCTCCGGAATTAATGTATTTGGGAGAATCTTTTCTTTCTTTCCAAATACGGCCGCCAAAGCCGACAACTCTATTGCGTATATCGAAAATAGGAAACAAAATTCGGTCGCAAAAAATATCCCTGAAATTTCCTCCAGAAGAAGTCACCAAAGAAGCTTTATCCAGTACACCTAAAGTAAAGTTCTTTTTTCGCATATGGTCGACTAAAGAATTTCTTCCTGGTGCAAATCCTAATCTAAAAGTATCAATGGTTTTTTCAGCTATACCTCGTTTTTTTAAATAAGCTAAGACATCTTCTTGTTTTCCAGATTTTAAAATATTATGATAAAAAGAAGATGCTTCTTCTGCTGCCTGATAACAAGAATTTTTTAATTGCCCATCTTTATCTCGCTGATAAGAAATCGGTATGCCCAGTTTTTTGGCCAGCATTTCTACTGCTTCAGGAAAACTAATTTTTTCAATCTGCATTAAGAATTGGAACACTCCCCCTCCTTGCCCGCAACCAAAACAGTGGAAAATTTGTTTCTGGGGGCTAACTATAAATGAAGGAGTTTTTTCAGAATGAAAAGGACAACAGGCTTTAAAATTTCTTCCTGTTTTCTTAAGCGGTAGATATCCCGATATAATATCAACAATATCTATGCGCGATTGTATTTCTTCAATAAATTTATCAGGTATCATATTGTGTAATTGATTATTTATCTATTTTAACAAAATAAAACAGCCATTATAAAATTCATCATAATTTGTGAGTCTAATACATTTATGGATGTGATAGATTCTCTTAGGCAAAAGCCAGAGAATTATCCGGCTACGCCGGATATCGCATACATATTGTGTAATTGATTATTTATCTATTTTAACAAAATAAAACAGCCATTATAAAATTCATCACCGCAAGCTCGATGTCATTCTGAGGCGAAGCCGAAGAATCTCAAACCGTTGCGGAGATCCTTCGTCGCTTTGCTCCTCAGGATGACAAAAGAAGTTGAATCCAGGATGACACCATAGAAAAATTATCTGCCTAGCGGCAAGACCGCTGGCTTTGTCATTTCGCTCTTTGTAATAGCCGGAGAATGTTTTGCTTATCGCAAAAAAGCGTATACATATTTAGTCCTAAGTCCAGAGTCAAAAAGACATAGGACTTCGGACATAGGACTTTGGACCATCTATTATATTTTGCGTTTGATTCGCCGGAAACCACCAGCTTCATAAATCCGGAAATTCTTATCCGCCTGGAGTTGATCAAGCATTAAATTTACTCCAATAGTATCAGAAGCTATATGAGAAGCAAAGATCACATTGATTTTAGCTTCTTTACATTTTTTATAGTGATTTTCTGATTGGTGCATAGCAACAATAGTATCTACTCCCTTAGCTGCTAATTCTTTATAGATATCTTCAGGCCCCTCTGTTCCTCCGGTAAACTCAAGATGAATTTTTCGGCAGCGGGATTCTTTATTGCCGGTTACAATTTTAGGAGGATTGCTGTTTTTTGCTGCATATTGATACTCATCAATTGCATATAATATATCCATTATATCTTTTAGCTTTAAGGGTTTAGCCTGATCAATTTTTTTTCTTAAAAATTGATAAACAAGATTATCGCAAGGTGTATGCATGCACATATAATTTAATTTTAAAAGCCGGGCAATATCATGATTGCGATTAAAATTAGCCGCATGTACTCTTCTTTCTATCTCGCCTTTTCTTTGTAAAAGTGATTTTTCTGAAAGCCCCATCGCAATACCATAATCAACAAATCCATCAATTTGTAAATCCATAACTTCATAAAATTGAGCAAGGGCATAACCTTGAGGATGATGAGAAATAGCTAAATTAATGTTTGCGCCTTTTTGATTTAGCCGATCTGCCAAAAGAAGTTCGCCAGCTCCTATGTCTATTCCAATTATTGCTGCATTAATTTTTTCCTCTGGATTGCCATAAACTATGCGGGTATCAGCAAAAGGATTAAATAAAACATCTTTATCAAAATAATCTTTTTGTTTCTTTTCTAACTTATTAAATTTTTCTTTTTGCTCAGAGAGGCTCTTTTTAATAGCAGCTTTAGAGCGTATATCGGAACTAATTCCTTTTTCAACTACTTTTTTATATATTTGATTCAATTTCATGGTTCCCTCCTATTAAAAATGAATTTATTTAGCGAATACCTTAAAAACTATATCCTTATCGAACCTTGCCGGCTTGGCTGCTTTTGCTTTAGGTAATCTTCTACTTTTTCATTTACAGTAAGAGTTTTATTAAACCCTTTACAGATTTTTGCTGAAATTAAAT
>JAIPHQ010000002.1 GCA_021735115.1 Candidatus Omnitrophota bacterium | reverse complement strand
ATGAGATCTCGATCCAAAGCCCGTGACATTGCTCTCTGTCTTCTTTACCAGATAGAAATATCAAAGGCCAACCCTCAAGAAGTTCTTTCCGGGACTCTAGCCAAAACTATAAAAGACGAATTAATTGTTAACTTTTTTTCTCAATTAGTTAAAGGCATAATTTCTAATAAAGATAAAATTGATTCGATAATCAAGAAATATGCCAAAAATTGGGAAATAAATAGGATGGCAGTTGTCGATAAAAACATTTTAAGGTTATCAGTTTTTGAACTTTTCTTTTTAGATGATATCCCGCCTAAAGTTTCAATAAATGAAGCAATTGAGCTGGCTAAGCGTTATGGTGATTTAGATTCAGCTCGGTTTGTAAATGGTATTTTAGATAAAATTTATAAAACAGAAAAAGCCATTCAAAAAAAGGCCTAATAGATGCTTGAAAAAGATAAAAAAATAAAAAAGTGTGATTTACATATACATAGTTATTATTCTGATGGAGCTTTATCTCCTAAAGAGTTAATAAAGAAAGCTAAAGAGGTTAAACTCTCTTCTATTTCAATTACAGATCATGATTGTATAAAAGCTGTTAAAGAGGTTAAAAATAACTCTTATTTAGGTTCTTTAGAACTGGTAGAAGGACTGGAATTGACCACTTCTTATTACAATGACGAAGTTCATATTTTAGCTTATTTAGTTGACACAAAAAGTGATTTTTTTAATAAAAAAATAGATGAGGCTTATCAAATTAGGCAGATTCGCTTTAAAGAGATAGTAGAGAGGTTAATATTAGAAGGAGTAGCTATAGATAAAGAAGCTATATTGGCAGAGGTCAAAGATATTGCACCTACCCGTCTTCATTTAGCTAAATATCTTTTAAAGATTAAGCAAGTTAATTCTATCTATGAGGCCTTCAGGAGATACCTTGGCCCCGGTAAGGCCGGATATATTTGCAGGAGCCGGTTTAGTTCTAAAGAAGCTATAGATTTTATTCATCGTAGCCGAGGTTTAGCCTTTTTGGCTCATCCTCATAAATTAATTAAGCAAGAATGGATAGATGATTTTTTATCTTTTGGCATTGATGGTATTGAAGCTGTTTATCCGACCATGAGTCACAAAGAACAATCTTTTTATAGAGAATATGCTTTAGAAAATAATCTTTTATTAAGTGGAGGCTCTGATTTTCATCAAGATTTTAATAAATTACGCGGAATTGGTTGTGTAGATGTCCCTTACGATTGGGTTTTAAAGATGAAGCAAAGAAAAAAAGAAATGGTTGCCTTAAAGGAATATAAAATATAAATGATAGAAAAAGATATTTATTTTATGCAGGAAGCTTTAAAGTTAGCCAAGAGAGGCCAAGGCAAAACTTCTCCTAATCCCTTGGTTGGGGCTGTTGTTGTAAAAAATAATAAAATAATATCAAAAGGCTTTCATAAAAAGTGTGGCTTGGCTCACGCAGAGGCTGTGGCGTTAAAGAGAGCTGGAGCTAGAACTAAAGGCGCAACTTTGTATGTTAATCTTGAACCTTGTTTTCATTTTGGTAGGACTCCGCCTTGTGTAGATAAGGTAATTAAAGCAGGCATAAAGAGAGTTGTTATAGCAGTTAAAGATCCTAATCCGCAAGTTAAAGGTAAATCTATCAGAAAACTTAGAAAGAATAAGATTAAAGTATCTTTAGGAATTTGCCAAAAAGAAGCTAGTAAGATAAATGAAGTTTTTTTTAAAAATATTAAAGACAACCTCCCTTTTGTAGTTGCAAAAGTAGCTCAGAGCTTAGATGGAAAGATTACAACCAGCTTAGGTCAGTCAAAGTGGATAACTACAGATAAAGCTAGACAGTTTTCGCGTAGGCTTCGTGATAGGTATGATGCAGTATTAATTGGAGCTGAAACTTTACGTAAGGATAATCCAAAACTCAATGGGTTAAGTAAAGTTCCTTATAAAATTATAATTTCATCGAGTCTAAATTTACCTAAGAATTCATATATTTTTAAAAATTTTAGTAATAAAACCTATATTTTTACATCATCAAATTTAGGCACAAAAAATAAATTTCCTAAAAATATTAAAGTTTTTCTATCTAAAGTAACCAAAAAAGGAATCTCTTTAAAAGAGCTTCTTAAGAAATTATACCAGATAGGCATTATGTCTGTATTTGTTGAAGGAGGGTCTGATACTTTAGGAAGATTTTTTAGCCAAAATTTAGTAGATAAGGCTTATTTTTTTATTGCGCCTAAGATTTTTGGCGGTAAAGACGCTCTAAGCTCGGTAGGTGCTGCTGGAGTTAAGCAGATTAAACAAAGTCCTGAGTTGAAAAAGCCAAAAATAGAAAGAATCGGTAATGATATTTTAATTTGGGGATATCTAAAAAAAATTTCTTATGCTAAGGCTAGAAAAAAGAGTTAATTATGTTATAATTTATGATTATGGACAATAAAAGAAGGTTAGTTAGGTTAGAAGCTTCTGATTTTTTACAAATTAAACCAATTAATGAAGTAGGAAAAATCTATGAAGCTCAAGCTAGTGATTTTACCTTTATGGGTATTTGTTTTTGTTCATCGCTGCAATGGAAAAATGGACAGGTGCTTGCAATAAATTATTTTCTTCCTGAAGACAATGAGCCGGTGAAGATGAAAATGATAGTAATTTGGTCAGAATTTATCAGTTCAAAGCAAGGTTATTTTTGCGGAGGGCAAATTACAAAAATTGAAGAAAAAAAGCAAGCCCAGTTTGCTCATTACTACTATAGAAAGCTTAAAGAAAAGTTTTCCTAATAAGTTATTTTTAAGTTTATTTTTCCCTACATTCTTTAGAACTTCCTTTATTCTTAGCTAATCGATCAGATAAAATAAGCCCCGGTTGTAACCGGTAGTTATGGTTTGGTTATGGCAGACAATAAAAATTTTATACCGCTTAAATCTCCCCAAATAGCCATAGTTGAGGCTTCTGCCGGATCAGGAAAAACTTATACGCTAGCTAAACGTTTTTTACAAATTTTGATTAATCGTTCTGTGCCTGCGGCTGATTATCTACGTACAATTTTAGCTATTACCTTTACCAATAAAGCTGCTTATGAGATGAAAGAAAGAATTCTAGAGATTTTAAAGAATATCGCTCTAGATTCTTTTCAAACTGATGAACAAAAAAAGGATATTCTTGATAGTCTGGGTGTTGACTATGACTTTGCCCGTCAGAGAGCTTTTTTGTTAATTGAAGAAATTATCCGCCACTATAGTTATTTTGGAGTAAAAACTATAGATAGTTTTATTAACTCTTTGCTTCTAGGCTGTTCTTTGCATATTGGCCGTTCTGCAACATTTAAAATAAAAAGGGATTATAAAGATTATCTTATTTATGCTTTAGATAGTTTGATAGATAGATCACTATCTGATAAAAATCTAAGTAAGGAACTAAATGATTTTTTGCGCCACTATTTATTTGTTGAAAATAGAGGAAGTTGGTTTCCTAAAGACAAAATTTTAGATTTAATGATAGCTCTTTTTGAATTAGTTAACCGTTATGGTAAAGATTTTTCTAAATATGAAGTTAGCCTCGACTCATTACTTAAAGCTAAGAGCCGGGTTTATAAAAAAATTAAAAAATTGTCTGAGGATTTTCCTTCTAATATCAATAAACGCAGCAAAAAATCTATTTTAAATTTTATCGAACAAAATAATTCGCAATTTGAAATTGCAAAATTGCCGAATAGTTTATCTAAGCAATATCCTTCCTTAAATAAAGGAGAACCTGCTAATAAGGATTTCTTGACACAATGGGAAACAGTGTATAGACAGATTGGGCAAGTCGTTGAATTGGAAGCAGAAGTTTCTTACAATCCTTATATTGGTTTATTTAATGAAGTGGGGGCTGTTTTTGAATCCTTTTCGCAAAAGGAAGATGTTTTATTCCTAAGTCAGCTTAACCATCAAGCTCGGTTTCTTTTTAGCCAGCAGGGGATAACTGTAGCTGAGCTTTATTATCGGTTGGCTACCCGATTCCAACATTATTTAATTGATGAGTTCCAGGATACCAGCAGAATCCAATGGGATAATTTGAATCTGATGGTTGAAGAAGGCTTGTCGTCTGGTGGAACTCTTTTTTATGTAGGGGATAAAAAGCAGGCAATTTATCGTTTTCGCGGCGGGCAAAGCCAATTATTTAATAAGATAAAGGAAAAATTTCGAGATTATAAACCGGATATTTTACTCTTAAAAAAGAATTGGCGGAGCCAAAAAGAAATAGTTGAATTTAATAATTTTATTTTTTCTTCTAAAAATCTTTCAAGATTCTTAAAGGAATCAAAAATTTCAAAAGAATTAGAAAGTGATATCTGTCTAAAGCAAATTGCAACTAATTTTTGTGATTCAGAACAAAGCTATCGAAAAGGCAATAACTCTGGATATGTTTACGCTGAAAAAATAAATGAAGACAACCAAAATCAGCGCAACCAAATAGTAAGGCAAAAATTAGTAAGTCTTGTTAAAGATCTAAAAAAGCGTTTTAATCTAGCTGACATCGCTTTACTTACCAGGGATAATCGTGAATTGGAACTTTTGACAGGGTGGCTGCTAGAAGAAGGGTTTCCGGTTGAGTCTGAAAAAACCTTAAATGTCTTAGAGCATCCTCAAATAAAAGAAATATTAAGTTTCTTAGGATTTCTTTATTCCCCAGTTGATGATTTGAGTTTTGCTTCATTTATTTTGGGAGATATTTTTAGCAAGAAAACCGGTCTAGATAAGAGTAAACTGAGGGCTTTCCTTTTTGATTTGCATGAGAATAATAAAAAAGATAAAGCTAATCTTTACAGAAAGTTTTCCAATCAATTTCCGGAAATTTGGAAAAAAGAGATAGCCCCATTTTTTAAAACTGTAGGGTTTATCTCTCCTTATCAGTTGCTTATTACAATCTATAAACAATTTGATTTGATTAAAAATTTTCCCCAATTTCAAGCTTTTTTTAAGAAATTTCTTCAGCTTTGCAAGGATAGCCAAGAAGAAAAAATAGGGCTTTGGGGATTTTTGGAATATCTTAAAAATCCTAGTCCCGAGAAGCTTTATGTTGATACAACTCTAAAAAACTCTGTCAAAATTTTAACTATTCACAAAGCAAAAGGGTTGGAGTTTCCAGTAGTGATTGTTCCGTTTTTAAAGATGAATATTTCTCCAGAAACAGGAACAGCCGGTACCAAATCGTATCTAGAGACAACAAATAATTCTAAGCTACATCTATTGAGGGTCACCAAGGAGTACCGGCGTTATTCAACCAGATTAAAAAAGATCTATCAGGAAAATTACAAGCTTGCTTGTATTGATGAGCTTAATAGCATTTATGTAGCTTTAACTAGGCCCAAGTATGAACTTTATTTATTTATTCCCAAAAAAAGCGGAAAATCAACCAACCAAGCTTTATTTTTAATTGATGAAGATAGAATAGAAAAAGGTAAAAAAGTTGATTATCCTTCTTTATTAACCAGGCCCAAAGTAAAAAAATCAAAAGCCTCACAATATAAAGATTGGTCTAGGTATTTAAACGAAGAATTTTCTCAGGTAAGGATAGGGCAAGCAAAGGAAAAAATAAAACAGGGCATAATTTTACATCAAGCTTTATCAGTTATAGAGGACTGTTTTGGTAAAGATATAGATAGCTATATTGATGCGGCTATCTCTGAGATAAAAAATAGTTTTTTTATAAAAGATATTAGTAGCTATCGAAAGAAAATAAAAGAAATTATAACTCATAATAATTTCAAGGATATTTTTTTTGTGCCGAAAGCTTCTGTTTATTGTGAAAAAGAGATAGTAGATAAAAACGGAGCTACCAAAAGAATAGACAGACTATTAATTTTTAAAGATAAAGCAGTAATCGTTGATTATAAAAAAGGCTATCAACCTAAAAAAGTTTATTATAACCAATTAAAAAGTTATGCTAAAGCCGTAGCTGATATTTATCCTAATAAAACGATAAAAGCAGCTGTTGCTTATCTAGATGAGTGTCAAAAAGAATATTTGTTTTAAAATGGAAAAACCAAAAATAATTAGTTGTAATTTTGGCTGTGACCCAATTGAGAAACTTGCTAATCTTTTATATGATGATTTTTATAAAAAGAATAAATCATTAGAAAAAGTAGCTTGTATTTTTGGGGGAAAAAGGCCGGGGCTGTTCTTGAAAGATAAACTTTCAAAAAAAATTAAAAAGAGTTTCCTACCACCGGCTATATTCTCTATGGATCAGTTTATGCATTATATAGTATCTAAAAATCAAGCTACTCCTAAAATTTCCGAATTAGAACTTTATTATCTTATCTATAATATTTCTAAAAATAAACTAGGTTTTTTAGGTAAAAAACAAGCAAACTTTTCTCAATTTTTAAGCTGGGCAAAAGAAATAGCAGCTTTTATCGACCAGCTTGACCTAGAGGATGTGGATGGGGCTTCCTTGTTAGATGTTCAAAAAAGTGCAGCAATTGGTTATGAGATACCTGAGGGGATCAATAATCTTTTAAAAAACATTGTTTCAATTCGAGAAGATTATCATAATTTTTTACGAAAAAATAAACTATATTCACGAGGTCTAATTTATTTAGATGCAGCAGGCAAAATTGACAAAAAAAGCTTAACTGAGTTTGATAAAATATTTTTTTGTGATCTTTTTTATCTTTATAAAACAGAAAGTAAAGTAGTAAACCATTTTTTTAAAATTGGAAAAGGTAACTGTATTTTTCAAGGTTCAGCAGAAAGATGGCCTATCTTAGCTAAAAACTCTAAATTATTAAATCAACCTATAAGACCTCCTGAGAGAAAAGCTGATTATTCTAATATAAAATTTTACCAAGGGTTTGATACCCAGTCTCAAGCTTGCCTGGTTAAAGAAATATTAAAAGGCATAAAAGAAAAAGACAAAACCTTGATTTTACTTCCTAATCCGGAAACCTTGATTCCCTTGCTTTCAGAAGCAAGCTCTCAACTTAAAAATTTTAATATATCATTAGGTTATCCTTTGTTAAAAACTTCTTTAGCGGCTCTTTTTAACTATCTATTTGATGCTCATAAAAGCCGAAAAAATCAAGAATATTATTCTAGGGACTATCTAAAAGTATTAAAACATCCCTTGATAAAAAATATATTAATAGTAAAAGATCCTTTGTTGACTCGAATTTTGGCTCATAAGATAGAAGAAGCCTTGACTGGAGTTTTTAATTCCTCAGTAGGAGGAACTATTTTTGTTTTACTTAAATCGATAGAAAATGATCAAAATATTTATAAAGAATCTCAGAAAACACTTAAATCGGTTGGCTATAATTTAAGCTTATCTGATTATCGTAAAATAATTAACCAAATTCATGATTTATTTTTTCGCGGCTGGGAAAAAATTGATAGTTTTGAAAAATTCTCTCAACAGATTAAATTAGTGCTTGATTGTTTATCGAATCACCAGTTACTTTTAAAATTTCCTCTTGAGCTAAAAAGTCTAGATGCAATCTATAAAATCCAAGAGAATTTTAGTTCTTTATCTTTTTCAAACAAAGCTTTTTCCATTGACCAGATTTGGGATATCTTTCAACAAAGGGTTGAATCAACTCGAATTTCTTTTAAAGGTTTGCCGTTATCCGGCACTCAAATTTTAGGTTTATTTGAAACAAGAGCCCTACAATTTAAAAATGTTATAGTTTTAGATGCTAATGAAGGCATTTTGCCTAAATTAAAAGTTACCGAACCGCTTATTCCCGCAGAAGTAATGATGAGTTTAGGCCTGCCGGCTCTATCAAAGGAAGAGGAAATTCAAAGATATCATTTTATGCGCTTGGTTGAATCTGCTGAAGATGTGTCTTTGATCTGGGCTAAAAATCAAGCTTTAGAGAAAAGCAGGTTTATTGAAAATATAATTTGGCAGAAACAAAAAAAAGAGAATGAGATTAATCTAGATTCAGTGCCTCAACTTTCATTTTCTTTATCTTTCCCAAAGTCGGGTCAATTAATTAAAAAAAGTCCTAAAATTATAGAATTTCTAAAAAATTCTACTTATTCAGTATCAAGAATTAATACTTATCTAGAATGTCCTTTGCAGTTTTACTATAAATATGTATTAGGTTTAACTGAAAAAAAAGATCTATTAAAAGGGATAGAGGATTCACAAATTGGAACCTTTATCCATGAATTTCTTTATGAGGTTTATAATAGGTTTTTAGGAAAAAAACCGGTATTTGACTCTCAATTTAACAACTATTTTAAAAAAGTTTTTAATCAGAAATATGATAAAGAAATAGTTCCCAGGATGCAATCTGACTCGTTTTTACTTAAAGAAATTATTAAAGCTCGCCTAGATAAATTTTTTGATCAGGAAAGCCAAAGAGCTTCAAATATTGAAAAGATTGAAGCTTTAGAAAAGGAGTATTCGGATAAGTTAGAAATTAACGGAACTCTATTGAATTTTAAGTATATTGTAGATAGGATTGATTTATCTAGGGGTGATAATCTGTTGGTGATTGATTATAAAACCGGCGGCAGTGATGTTGTTCCTGCTAAATTATCTAGTTTAGAAAAGATGAGCTATTGCCGGCAAGAGATAAGGACAAAGATAAAATCTTTTCAATTACCGCTTTATTACTATTTTGTCCAAAAGAGATTTAAGGAAAGAAAAGTGAATGCTTATGTTTATAATTTACGTACAGCCCAAATAACTCCTTTTATTTCTTCGGTTGATTGGTTAAAAAGAGAAAAAGTTGTTGACACCTGCCTAGAAGCCCTTAGTTTTATATTAGATGAACTATTTAATCCGGAGGTTCCTTTTAGTCCGGATAAAGATTCACGAAGGTGTCAATATTGTCCATTTTATAACTTATGCAGTTAGCGATTAAATTAAACTTATGAAAAGAACAAAAATTATTGCAACTCTAGGTCCTGCTAGCCAGGACAAAAAAACTATAACTAAGATGGCTAAAGAAGGTCTAGATGTTGTAAGGCTTAATTTTTCTCATGGGTCTCGAGCTGGCCATCTAAAAAAGATAAAGTTAATCAATCAAATTAATAAAAAAAGCAAAAAAAAGATAAAAATTATGCAGGATTTAGAGGGGTATCGAGTAAGGGTAGGAAAGCTAGAATCAAAAAGAATAATTCTAAAGAACAATTCAATACTTTACCTTAGTCAAAAAAATATTGTAGGAAATCAAAAGGTTATTCCTTTTGATTATCAAGGTTCGCTAAAGAAGATAAAAAAAGAAAATGTTATTTATATAGATGACGGTAAAATTATACTTAAAATAGAAGCTATCAATAAAAAAAAGATCAAAACTAAAGTTGTAAGAGGCGGAGAGCTCCAAGAAAGAAAAGGTATAAATATAGTTGGGGCTAAACTTGACTTTGAACCCTTAACCGATAAAGACAAAAAAGATTTAATTTCTACCCTTAAATATCCGATTGATTATATTGCACAATCATTTGTAAGGAATAAAAAAGATATTTTAACTTTAAGAGATTTTTTAAAAAAACAAAGAACTCCTGCCTTGGCAGTTGGGAAAATACCCAAAATATTTGCTAAGATAGAAAGTCTTCAAGGCCTAAAGCATATTGATCAATTAATTGAGGAAGCTGATGGAATAATTGTAGCTCGAGGTGATTTAGGGATTTGCCTCCCTATTTATAAAGTGCCGTATCTTCAGAAAAAAATATTAGAAAAAACAAAAAAAGCCCGAAGGCCTTCGGTGGTTGCAACCCAGATGCTTGAGACTATGACTAAAAATTTTATTCCTACCAGAGCTGAAGTATCAGATGTAGCTAATGCCATCTTAGATGGAGCAGATTTTTTACTTTTTTCCGGAGAAACTGCAATAGGTGCTTATCCGGCTGAGGTTATAAAGATAGCTAGAAAAATTATAGAATATACAACTAAAGAAAAAAAAGGGGATTTATTCTAAATGGAATCAACTAGCTTACTTAGTACAAAAAAAAGAGAGAAAATTAAATTAAGAGGTAAAATTAGAAATGTCTATAAACAGATGGGCAAAGCTATCTATAATTATAAAATGCTGTCTCAAGGGGATAAAGTTTTGGTTGCTGTCTCGGGTGGAGCAGATAGCCTGGCTTTACTTAAGCTTTTTTTGATGAGAAAAAGAAGGGTTCTTTTTGACTTTAAGATTATCGCTTGTTTTGTCGATACAAACTTTATTAAAACAGATAAAAATGTCTTAATAAAATACTTTAAAGATAATGGTGTTGATTATATAATTAAGAGTTTAGAAATTGAAGAAAAAGACCGAAATTGTTTTTGGTGTTCTTGGTCGAGGCGGAAAATATTATTTGAGACAGCTAAAGCTCTTGGCTGTAATAGAATTGCTTTAGGCCATAATTTAGATGATATAACAGAAACAATTTTGATGAATATTTTCTTTTTTGCTCAAATTAGCTCTGCACCGCCGGCTTTAGATATGTTTTCCGGGCGAATAAAATTAATCAGGCCTTTAGCTTATTTAAAAAAGAAGGATATTTTCGAGTTTGCCCAACTTCTTTTGCTCCCCTTTACAGGCCATAATTGTCCTTATGGAGAAAATACACGCCGCCAAAAGGTGAAAAAAATAATTAAAGAATTGGAGAAAAATTGCCCACAAGTAAAAAAGAATATTTTTCGTTCATTAGGAAAAATAAGAAAGGATTATTTAGTTTAAAATTATGAAACTATTAATTACAGCTGGCTCTACTTGGGCAAAAGTGGATAAGGTAAGGGTTTTAACTAATCGTTTTACCGGTAAAACGGGTCTATATTTAGCTAATAAATTATCAGATAAAGGCCATAAAGTCACTTTGGTTATAAATCCTTATTCAGTGGGTAAAGTTACCAGTATAAACAGTCTTTATTTTCATTATTTTGCTGAGTTTAAAAAGAAAATAACAGATCTCTTAAAAAGCAATAATTTTGATGCTATAGTTCATACGGCAGCTGTAAGTGATTACCTACCGAGGATAGAAAAAAAAGGAAAGATTCCTTCAGGAGAAAAAAATATTAATATTTCCTTAAGTCCTGCTCCAAAGATAATCAAAATTATCCGAAAGCTGGCTAAAGATTCTATATTAATTCAATTTAAGCTTGAGGCAAAAAAAAGAGGAATAATTGATAAAGCTTATCAAAGTTTAAAAGAAAATAGTTCAGATTATGTGGTAGCTAATGCGTTGGAAGAATTAAAAAAAGGATACAAGGCAGTTTTAATTGATCGGCAAAAAAATTTAGTAGATATTACTTCCAAAGATGATTTAGCCAATAAAATTCATAATATAACTAGTTCAACAATTTAACCTTACTGTGCACACCCGGTGTGCACAGTAGGTATTGAAGGTAAGTAACCAATTGATTATGGCACAGAGAAAAGTATCTTTAGAGACAGAAAAAATTTATCATATATTTTCGAAAAGTATCGCTGGCTTTACGATATTTCGAAATAGTTCAGAGTACCAAAGAATGAAAGATCTACTAAAATATTATAATTTAGCAAACTTACCTTGGAGATTTTCTCGTTTTCTGGAAATAAAAGACAAACAAAAAGCTTATAAAATATATTCTACAAAAAAGGAGAAATTAGTAGATATAATTAGTTATTGCATTATGCCCACTCATGTTCATTTAGTTTTAAAAAATATAAACTGCGAGTCTATTTCAACTTTTATGAGAAAGATTCTTGATAGTTATGCGAAATATTTTAATGTTAAAACTAAGAGAAAAGGGCCCTTGTGGCAATCTCGGTTTGAAAATGTTCTTGTTGAAACTGATGAGCAACTTCTTCATTTAACCCGTTATGTTCATTTAAATCCTGCAACAGCTTATTTAGTCGATAAACCGGAGGATTGGCAATTTTCATCTTATAATGAATTTTTAAGTGGGGTAGAAGACGATAAAGATAAGATATGTAATTATTTAGATTTTTTAGATATTAAGTCAAGAGAGTATCAGGATTTTGTAAATTCTCAAATTAATTATCAAAAAGAGTTAGCTGATATCAAAAAGTTATGGATAGAATAGAGAACCTTACTGTGCACACCCGGTGTGCACAGTAAGGTTGGGGTTTACAGATGGGGGAGTAAGTATTAGAATAAGTGATTATGGAAAAGAAAGGGAAAAATATTTTAGTTGGAGTTTGCGGGGGGATAGCGGCTTATAAGGTTTGTCAATTTGTACGAACTTTAGTAAAGAATGGTTATTCGGTAAAAGTAATGATGACTCCTGCCGCAACTGAGTTTATTCGACCCCTTGTATTTAAAGAATTGACAAAGAATCCGGTTTATTTGGAGATGTTTTCTTATCATAGAGAAAATACTCCGCATATAAAATTATCAGATTGGGCTGACTTAGCAATAGTAGCTCCTTTATCAGCAAATACTCTTTCAAAGATTGCTTCTGGCATTTGCGATAATTTATTAACTGCTGTAATTTGTGCATTTGACCCAAACAATCCGGTTTTATTGGTGCCTGCGATGAATGAAAAAATGTGGAACAATCCGATTATTAAAGAAAATTTATCTCGCCTGAATAAGATAAAAAATTATACAATTCTTAAACCAAAAGAAGGGGAACTTGCTTGCGGGGCTGAAGGGATAGGTAGGATGCCTGAGCCAGAGGAGATCTACCAAAAGATAAAGGCTGTTGTCTAGCAAAAATTGATATGGAAACAATTCTTCTTTTTATTTTGCTTTTTGTTTTAGTTATAATTCTTACCATTTTGCTAATTTATCTAAAAAAACCCATTAACTATCTTAATTCTTTTAATTCTATTTTTTCTCAATTAACAAAATTATATGAAAAAATGGGGGGCCTAGATAAAGAGAGCAAAGAAATCCACAGTCTTACCAAAACTTTCCAGAATATCTTAATACCTACAAAAAAACGGGGTGCTTTAGGGGAAAACCTAGTTGAGAATTTATTACGGGAAGTGCTGCCTGATGAAACTATATTGACTCAATACACATTTAGAGATGGCAAAAGAGTTGACTTTGCGGTGAAGCTACCGGAAGCTCTTGTTCCCATTGATGCAAAGTTTTCTTTGGATACTTTTAGAAATTATATTGAAGCAGACGAAGGTGAAAAAAAACAAAAACGCAAAACGTGCATTGAAAGTATAAAAAAAAGAATTTTAGAGACCTCTCAATATATTTATCCGGATGAAGGTACAGTTGATTTTTCTTTGATGTATGTTCCCTCTGAGAGTGTATATTATTTTATAATTACAGATACTAATTTGCTAGATTTTGCCCGGGCTAACAATGTATTTATTACGGGGCCAAATAGCTTATATATTTATTTAAAAACCCTATGTATTGGATTTAGAGCTTTAAGAATCGAAAAAAGTGCAAAGCAAATTTATGATATATTAGGCAGGCTTGAAAAAGATGTAGGAGCTTTCATCAAAGATTATAGGGTATTAGGAACTCATTTGCGTTCAGCAAGTTTAAAATATCAAGATTTAAATCAAAAGATAGAGAGTGTATCGCTACAGTTAAAAACTATCGAGAATAAAAAAGGTGAAACTTAAGATTAGAGTTATTCCTAATGCTAAAAAGATAAGAGTAAACTTATCAGGTCAACCAGCAAAGGTATATCTTACTGCTTCAGCCCGAGACGGTAAGGCTAACAAACAGTTAAAAGAAGTTTTAGCGGATCATCTAGGCATTAAAAAGAGAAATATCTTGATAGTAAGTGGGCATAAAATACGGGATAAGATAATTAAAGTAGATAGATAACATTTTGTTAAACAATAATTTTATCAATAAAAATAATAAATTAATTGAGAATAAAGCCTGTTTTTTTATTGATAATATTTTTTCTGCTAAAATAACTGCTGGATTTACCAATTCTTCTTTATCCGGGCAACTCCCTTCTGATTTTAACCGGTTATTATCATATATAGGTAAAGAGGCTAGTTTTAGCTATATGGATCAGAAGCATTCACCTAAGGTGGTTGTTATCCAAAAACCGGGCTTTTATCAGGCTGATGGGTTATTTACTAAAGGTAAGAATCATTTTTTGGTTGTAAAAACTGCAGATTGTCTTCCTTTGCTTTTTGCAAATAAGGATCATCTTATTGGTGTTATCCATATGGGTTGGCGGCCGGCTAAAAAAGGAATATTAAAAAATATTCCCTTTAATTTAGCTGATTTTAAGGTAGTAGCAGGGTTAGGCTTGCGCAGTTGCTGTTATCAGGTTGGAAATGAATTTAGGAAATTTGAAGAATTATCTCCTTATTTAAAAATAACTCTAAAAGGAGTTTTTTTTAATCCAGTTCAATTTGCCAAAGATCAATTAATCTCTAAAGGCCTCAATAAAGATAATTTTTTTGATTTAGGCCTATGTAGTTTCTGCTCAAAGCATAATTTTTTTTCTTATAGAAAGAATAAGACCATCCAGCGCAATCTCTCCTTTATCGGAATTAATTAAAATATATCGGTAATTTAACCTATTTATCCCCCAAGATATTGGGGGTATGCTAAACAACTACAATATATAGGAGATTATTAAAAATTATAACAAATTATACTTGACAATGGATAACATAACGTTTTTAATATAAACATATGCAAAAAGGTGTAAAATGAAGAAAAAAAGATTACCACGTTTAATGACTGTTGAAGAATTAGCTGATTATCTAGGTTTGCAAAAGCAAACTATCTATAATTGGCTGCATCAGAAGAAAATTTCCGGAATAAAAATTGGCAAGGTTTGGAGATTTGACAGAACATATATAGATAAATGGCTTAAAGATATGCAAAAATAAAAATATGACTAAAAAAGAAAAAGTAGGATTATATTTAGGGACAAGTTTAGTAGGATTGGCTTTAAAAGAAGGTAAAAATTTACTTTTTTTGGGAAGCAATGATATTTCTTCAATTGAAGCCAGAGAAACTGAAAGCTTAGATGAAAATTTGCATTGGCAAGCTTTGATTAGAAAAAGTTTGCGCCAGGCGAACATTGACAGTAAAGTAATAGATCTTAGCTTGGCAGACCGTGATTTTATAATTCGGTCTCTAGAGATGCCTTTGATGGGGAAAAAAGAGATTGAAGCTTCTCTTATTTATGAAATTGAAAAGTATATCCCTTTTAAGCCTGAAGAGTTAGTTTGGGATTATCAATTTAACCGAATTCCCAAAGAAAAAAAAGTTAGTGTTTCTTTTATTGGTATTAGGAAAAGCAGTTTAGAACAAACCAAAAAGATTTTATCTAATATTGAGCTTGAGGCGGCAACTATAGAGCCAGGCTGTCTGTCTTTGGCGCGTATGTTAAAATCAAAAAAAGAGACTAAAGATGTACAGAATTTTGTTTTACTGGATTTAACTTCACAAGAAGTGTATTTAACTTTTTTTCAAAATGACCTTCCGGTATTTAATCGTTATTTAAATATAAAGGAAAAGGAAGGAAAACTAGATTTAGAGCATTTTGTGGAAGCAGTAAACTTTTCTTTCCAGTATTTTCGCAGAGAATTTAAAAGCGGAAAGTTAGATAAAATGTTTGTTGTGTCAGATCAATCTGAATTAGACAGTTTAGTTGATTTGCTAAAAAAGGCTCTTTTGTTAGATGTTAGAAAGGTTGTTCCTTATGAATTAACTTCACGTCAGGAGGCTTCAACAGAAAATTTAAAAGCTTTAGGTTGTGCTTCAAGAAATGATTATCCTTATAAGTTTAGTCCGGTTTTAAAGGAGTTTGAAGAAACCAAAAAAGCCGAAGCTTCCTTCTCTGGCGGAGTTGATTGGCGCTGGGGATTGATTGGCTCAGTGGCGGCTGTAGCTGTAATTGCTTGTTTTTTGATTTCACTGTTTTTTAATAATATATTGTCTTTGGCTGAAGATGAGTTAAAGAAAAAAGAAAAAACTTTAAATTTGCCTGAACAGCTGCAGCAGCTAGGATGGCAAAATATAAAAATAGCCACCGATAAAAAACTTAATAAGATAAAACAATTGAAACAATTAAAAGAAAAAAGCATAAAATTATCTAATTTTTTAAGCCTATTTGTTGATAAAGGTGTCATTCCAGATAAGATGTGGTTAGATTTGATTAATGTGTCCAGGAGACTAGAAGAAAAATATAGTGTTGAGATTAGAGGATATATTTATAGAGCTGATGATTATCAAGAAAGGTTAGCAGTTAATGATTTTGTTAGTAATTTAAGAGCAGAGGAATCTGTGAACTCATTATTTAATATTGTTGAAGCTACATCTACAGATAGAGAGAAGATTAGAGATTTTACTGTAACTAAATTTGTAGTAAATTTGTATTAAGAGATTTTATGAAAGACTTATCAGAAACTGATATTAAAGACTTACTCCAGTATAAAAATATAGTTGCTGTTAGCGTGGTGATTATTGCTGCTTTATTATTTGTTAATAATAGTTATAGCGGTTATCAAAACGATTTAAGAAAAATAAAAGACCAAGAGAAGGCTTTAGAACAGGCAAAAACTGAGCTGCAAAGATGGGAGGAAGCAAAAAATAAATATAATCAACTAGTGGATGTTTTTTTTAAAGACAACTCCATAGCTTTTAAAAGATATGTAGAAGAAAAAGCTAAAAATACAAATGTAACTATCGATTCTTTAAGGACTTCAAGAAGAGAAAAAGATTTTTACCAAGAAGCGGTTATCCAACTAGGGTTAGATTCTTCTTATAAAGATTTAGTAAATTTTATTGCAGAGCTTGAGAAAAGAAATATAGATATAAAAAATATGTCCTTGCGAAAAGCGAAGGATAAAGAATTGAGGGTAAACCTTGATTTAAAGGCTGTATTGGTTGAAAAATGAAAATTTTAGTTTTTATGCTGGTAGGTATATCAATTATTTTTTTTAGTTGGGCTAGGGGTCCTTTTGAATCAGTTTTACCGGAAGAAGAGGCAAAAGAGCCTACTCAGCAAAGACGTTTCCAGGAAAGGGTATCACTTCCGGATTGGGTAGTCGTCGAAGCGGTTTTATGGGGATCTGATTCACCCCAGACGATAATTAATAGTGAAGTTTATTATGTTGGAGATAAAATTAAAGATTTGGATGCAGCCATATTTAAAATAAAAGAAAATATCGTTTATATATCTTATTCTGGTAAGATTTTCAAAAAAGAAGTTAAGAAAAGGGAGGCAAGATGAAAAGATTGAGTTCTTTTTTAATAGTTATTTTTTTGATTACAATGGTCTCTGTTTTTGGCCAAGAATGGAGCAGGTATCGGCCTAATGACAGGAAAGAACGAGCCGATTTATCTTTTTCTGATATTTATGGAGATTACTTTCTTTTTTCATCTCAGGAGGAAGTTTCCCTAGATTTAGAAGGAGCACAATTGGTTGATGTCTTAAAGATGCTTTCGCGGCAAACCGGCCTTAATTTTATATCTACAGAAGCGGTAAGAAAAAGAAGTCTTACTGCTTATTTAAACGAAGTGCCGCTTAAGGAAGCTATGGATATTCTTTTTGAAGCTAATAATTTAGCTTATGAATTTTATCCGGAAGCTAAAATGTTTGTAGTAAAAGAGATGGGAAAACCAGATATAGAACTTAGGACCAAGGTCTATCATCTAAAACATGCAAGAGTTAAAAGTTCGAGGATGCAGACAGAAATTGATAAGATTCTTGAAGAAAGAGGCGCTTTGGGCGACGAGGGTGGTGAAGAAAGCCAAACTGATGATAAAAAAAGCAGTTTAAAAGAAATTATTGAAGGAGTTATAACTGCTCAGGGAAAAGTTATTGAAAATTCTTTTACCAACAGTTTAGTTGTGGTTGATGTACCTTCTCAATTTCCGATAATTGATGAAGTTATGAATAAGATAGATATCGCTCCCTTAAAGGTTATGATTGAAGTTGAAATTCTTGATGTGAGCAAGGATGTAGTTGATAGAATAGGGTTTCAATATGGTACCCAGGGCATAACAGCTGGAGTTTCTAGTTTATTTACGCCTTTTCCAGCTACTTTTTCACCTAATAAAGGCCCGATTCCCTGGAGGACAGCGACAGTTGATCTAACTGATAATGATTTGCTTGCAGAATTTTATCAGCGGGATACAACTGCAAAAATTCTGGCTCGGCCAAAGATTTTAACTCTTAATAACGAAACTGCAGAAATTGATGTTATAACTGATGAGGTAATTGGAACAAAAGTAGAATATGATGATGATGGCAATATTCAGTCAACTGAAGCACAAAGAATTTCTGATGTAGGAAATTATAAAGGTTCTGGAGTAACTTTGCGGGTAACGCCTCAAGTTGTGCCTTCAACCGATGAAATTACTTTAATTGTTCATCCTTCGGTAGTGGATACGACAGACTCAGATTTTACCGATGAGCAGAATAATACTTTCAAAAATATCCAGGATAGAAGTACTCGGTCGGTGGTTAGGCTTCGAGAAGGAGAAACTTTGCTTTTAGGAGGCCTAATTAGAAATGATGAAAATGAAATTATAAGTAAGGTCCCGTTTTTAGGAGATATTCCTTTGTTAGGGGCTTTATTTAGGCATAAAGATAGTACAGGCACCGGTGATAGGGAGCTTATGGTTTTCATTACACCCAAAATAATACAAAATAATTATTTTGCCAAAAAGCAAAGTGGGTTAAGTCTATTAAAAAGAGAACAATATCATCCCAGCCGGCAGGAATCAGTTAGAGGTACTTTAGATAGATATACAATAAGCTACAAAGATTAAACTATGGCACGTTATAAAAAAATAGGAGATATTTTAATTGATGAAGGCTTAATTACCTTAAAACAGCTTGATGAGGCAGTTTCATTACAAGAGAAAGAGGGAGGTAAGCTCGGCGAAATTTTAATTAGCCTGGGGTATGTAAGCCAAGAGCAAATTATAATTGCTTTAAGCAAACAGTTGGATATCCCTTATGTTTCTCTTTCTTCGGGAAAATTAAAACCGGTTCCAGATCAGAACTTAGAAGAGTTAATTCCCCGTGATTTTGCTGCTAAAAACCTTGTTTTGCCTCTTTCCCGCAGTTTTAATTCTTTGACAGTAGTTATGTCTGATCCTCTTGATTTAATTTTGATAGATAATTTAAAAAAAATTACCGGTTGTGAGATTAATCCGGTAATTTCTACCCGCAAGGATATTCGCCGGGCTATTGAAAGAACTTACGGAAAAGAAAAGATTTTTCGCGATGCTATTCAAGCTGCTGATGAAAAAGGCGGTCAAAAGCAGGAAGAAACAATAAAAGAAATTTCGTCTGAAGGAACTGATTTAAGTTTAGATAAAATCATTGCAAAGGCTGAGGAAGCTCCTGTTGTTAAGTTAGTTGATTTGATAGTAAGGCAGGCGATAGAAGAAAATGCTTCTGACATTCATCTTGAGCCGTGTTACGGCGCTTTGTTGTTGAGATACCGTATTGACGGTATTTTATATGATATGCCGTCTCCTTCTCAAGCTCTTTATCTACCGATAATCTCGAGGATTAAAATTTTATCTAAAATGGATATTGCCGAAAAACGCCTTCCTCAGGATGGAGGGTTTATGGTAAAGATGAACAAAAAGTTAATAGATTTAAGAGTTTCTACTTTACCAACCATTTATGGAGAAAAAGTGGTTCTGCGTATTTTAGATAAAAGCAGAGTTCCCCTTGATTTAGCTAAATTAGGTTTTTTGCCTCAAGAACTTGAGCTGATCCGTAAAGGGCTTAATGCATCTTATGGATTGATTTTATTGACTGGGCCAACGGGCTCAGGTAAGTCTACTACTCTTTATGCTGCTTTAAATGAGGTTAAAAGTTCTGCTAAGAATGTTATTACCGCTGAAGATCCTGTTGAGTATAGAGTAAAAGGAATCAATCAAGTACAAGTTAAACCAGAAATTGGATTAACTTTTGCTAATGCTCTAAGATCTTTTTTAAGACAGGATCCTGATATAATTTTAGTTGGAGAAACCAGAGACCTTGAAACTGCTGAGATGACTATTCGAGCTGCTTTAACCGGGCATTTGGTTTTTTCAACCCTTCACACCAATGATGCTGCTTCAACCATTACCCGCTTAGTTGATATTGGCCTTCCCTCTTATCTGGTTACAGCATCGCTGCGGCTGATAATAGCCCAGCGTTTAGTCCGTAAGCTTTGTCCGCATTGTAAAGAGCCTTATGAGATAAAAGAGGAAGATTTACCTAATGGAGTTCATCTAGATTCACCGGTAATCT
>JAIPHQ010000065.1 GCA_021735115.1 Candidatus Omnitrophota bacterium | reverse complement strand
CGATAAAGAAAAGCTATTTTCTTATCTTGAGCAAAACAAAATTGAAAAAGCATTACTTACCTATCCCTCTACAGACGCTCATCTTCAACTAGGGCAAAAGAAGGTCTGTCAAATTTATAATAAAGCTCAAGAAGAACTGATTAAGGAAAATCCGAAAATAGTTGCTGTTGGCCTTCTTGACTTAGAGCCGATAGAACAAATATCTGAACAAATCAAAAGTTTATCCGAAAGAGGCTTTAAGGCTTTAAATCTTTCTTCAAGTTATCAAGGTAGATTTTTAGTAAAAGAACTAACTCCTTTGTTTAAGGCAGCCCAAGACTATCAGCTGCCGATATTTGTTCACCCTCAGACGATTAATCCTATTGGTTTTGAGAGGGTAAAAGACCCCCTTCTTATGCCGGTCCTAGAATATAGCTTTGATTCTTCTATGTTTATGGGTTTGCTTATGACCGAGAAGATATTACAGGAATTTAAAGTTGATTTTATATTTTCTTCGTTAGGAGGGATAATACCATTTTTAAAAAATAGGTTGGATCGTGTTTATAAAATGTTAAAGCAGAGGCAGATAGTCAAAGACCTAGGAGATTTACCTTCAAATATTTTAAATAAAGTTTATGTAGATACATCAGGGGCAACTTTAGAAAATATCAAAATGGCTCTTGATTTTTTCGGCCCTGAGCATATTCTTTGGGGCTCAGACTATCCGGTTAATCCACCGGTAGCTAAAAATTTAGAAAAATTAGATAAGTTAGGAGAGTTAAAAAATAAAATTGTTTATCAAAACTTTAAACAATTGTTTAGATTATGAGTAAGTTAAAGTTTTCACCTTTATTTTGGCCAGTTAAATTAAAAAAAGATCATATTTTAGTTTTAGATGAAACTAAACTACCTAAAAGAACTACCTATCTTAAAGTTAAAAATTATCGGCAGGCAGTTTCGCTAATAAAATCTATGAAAACCAGGGCTATCGGCCAAGTTTTGTTAGTTTTATATACTTTTCTAATTATTTATCGCAGGTATAAGGGTAAGAAATTATTAGATGCTAAAATAACTCAAGCAGCTAAAAATCTCAATTCGGCAAGGCCTACTTTATCTTTTAAATATTTAACTGATATGGTCCTGGCTCAGCAAGCAGCCGGCCTTCCTTTAGATAAAAAGATTTTAAAATTCTTAGAGATATTAAAAGAAAAACGCACTCATCAAGCCAAAGAAACTAGTAAATTAATTAAATACGGAGATACTATCTTAACTCATTGTAATTTAAGCGGGCTTATTCCTTTAGTTGGCTCTTTTTGCCGCAGCCAAGGTAAAACTATTAGTTTTTTTGTAACAGAAACCAGGCCCTACTTACAAGGGGTTCGTTTGACTGCTTGGGAGTTATCTCAGGAAGGTTTTGATACAACAGTTATCTGCGATAATATGGTAGCCCAAGTTATGGCAGAAGGTAAGATCAATAAAGTAGTTGTTGGTGCAGATAATTTAGCTAAAAATGGGGATATTGCCAATAAGATAGGGACATATCAGATAGCCTTATTGGCCAGATATTTCAAACTTCCTTTTTATGTAGTTTGTCCGCCTGAGTCTAGAGCTAAAGAAGGTAAAGATATCAAAATTGAGATAAGACCGGATAAAGAGTTGTTTAAAATTGGAGCTGAAACAATTGCTCCTTTGGGGATAAAAGGATATTATCCGGCTTTTGATATTACGCCAAATAGCTTAATTACCAAACATATTTATATGGGGGTCTAAGATGTTTAACCAAGAGAAAAAATTAACAGAAAAAATTATCAGTATCGGCAAACGTCTTTATCAGCGGAACCTTGCAGTTGCCAGTTCAGGAAATATTAGTCTAAAATTGCCTGGCCAAAAGATTCTTATTACCGGAGCCCAAGCTCAATTAGCTGACCTGCAATTTTCTGATATTGTTAAAGTAGATATTATAAGCAATAAGACAAAAGGCCAAATTGCCCCTTCTTCAGAACTTCCTTTACATAGTTTAGTTTATAAAAATTTTAAATCAAAAGTAGTTTTGCATTGCCACCCGCCTTTAATTAATGGATATTTTGCAGTTAACCAAAAGCTTAAGGCATTAAGTTTTGAAACTAGATTTTATTTAGGTGACGTTCCGGTAGTAAAACAAGATACCCCTACAGTTACAAATCCAGATGAAGTTATAGAGGCTCTAAAGTTATCAAATATTGTGGTCTTAAAAAATCACGGGGTAGTTGCTATAGCTGATGATTTTTTAAAAGCGTTAGCTTTAGTAGAAACTTTAGAAGAGGCAGTTAAGACTGCTGTTGTGGCTAAAGTTTTTAAAAATGAAAAAGAGCAAGATCTTAATCCAGAAATTAAAAACAAACAAAAAAAGGAAAACACCAAAGAATACCCTATGTTTTCTAAAGGCCATATTGAAGCAATTGTGGATTTAGTCAACCAAGATGATTTTATTGCAGAAAAAGGCAAAGAACTTGACTTAACGGTTAAGTTAGCGATTAAGCTTTCTGGAGAAGATAAGGCTTATAAATTTATTTGGGATCAAGGCAAAATTAAAGAACTTCAGTTTGATGCAGAAGCCCCTTTTGTAATTACTGCTTCAGCTGATATCTGGCGAGAGGTTTTTTTAGGCCATCTTGACCCCTTTGTTGCAGTTACCCAAGGTAAGATGAACTTAGATGGCCAATTAGGCCAATTATCCCGGTGGTATGTTCCCTTTTCTAGATTATTTGAAATATTTAAACAAGTAAAATTTAAGGAGCCGGAATAAGATGCAAGAGTATAGTTCTTTTATAAACGGTGAGTTTAAAAAAGGCAAAGAAAAAAAAGAAATAATTAATCCTTCTAATGGAGAGATTATAACTTCTGTTTTTCTAGCTTCTTCAGATGATATAGATTATGCGGTTAAATCAGCTCGTTTAGCTTTTGATAAAGGGCCTTGGTCTGAATTTAGTTTAGTTCAAAGAAAAGATATATTGATAAAGTTGTCTAAAGCTATACTTGCTAAAGCAAAAGAGTTAGCTGAGCTAGAAAGCCTCAATGCTGGTAAACCGATAAAGGAAACGACCTTTATGGATATCCCTTCTAGTGCAGCCAGTTTTAAGTATTTTGCTAGCAACTTAGAAAACTTTTTAGAAAAAGAAGAGTTAAATATTAATAGCCAAGTTGCTCAAGCTAAAGGGGAGTTAATCCGAGAACCACGCGGTGTAGTGGCTTTAATTTCTCCTTGGAACTACCCACTTTTAATTGCTTCTTGGAAATTAGCTCAAAGCCTAGCTGCTGGTAATACTGTTATCTTAAAGCCATCTACTTTAACCCCTTTAACTGTCTTAGAGTTAGCTAAGATAGCTAAAGAAGTTGGCCTGCCTAAAGGGGTATTAAATATATTAGTTGCTAAAGGAGATGAAACCGGTAAAGTTTTATGTACTCATAAGAATGTTGATATGATCTCTTTTACCGGTTCTAATCCGGTTGGCAAAAAGATCATTGAATCTTCAGCAAAAAATATCAAAAAAACTATTATGGAACTAGGTGGAAAATCAGCTAGCCTTGTTTTAGAAGATGCCGATATAGATTCGGCAGTAAATGGTTGCCTTTGTTCGGTATTTTTAAATCAGGGACAGATGTGTACAGCAACCTCTCGGATTATTATTGATGAAAAGATATATGATCAGTTTGTAGAAAAATTAAAAGAACGTACTGAAAAAATTAAATTAGGGGATCCTTTGGATTTTCAAACCCAGATGGGCCCACTTATATCTAAAATTCAAAGAGATAAAGTTATATCTTTTATTGATAAAGCCAAACAAGAGGGATTAAATATAATCAGTGGAGGAAGGATTCCTGATAATGAAGATTTAGAAAGAGGGTTTTTCTTTGAGCCTACATTGGTTGAAGCAGTGCCGCCTGATTCAGCTCTTTTTCAAGAAGAGATTTTTGGGCCAGTTGCGACCTTAACTAAAGCTGCATCGACAGAGGAAGTAATTTCTTTTGCTAATAGTTCTGAATTTGGCCTTGCAGCTTCTATTTGGAGTAAAGATAAAGAAAAAGCTGCAAGAATAGGTAAAAAGATTTCTGCTGGAGCTATTTGGATAAATACCTATGGCATGTTTTTTGATCAACTTCCTTTTGGGGGGTTTAAAAAAAGCGGTTTTGGAAAAGAGCTGGGAAAAGCTGGTTTTTGTGAGTATACCCGCCTCAAAAACGTGATAACCGACCAAAGTAAGGATGCCAAACCATTAGTGAGCTATTGGTACGGCTTCTAAAATATACCTTGTCACACCGCGTAGGTGTGATATCACACCTACGCGGTGTGACAATAGGTGGGGGTTGGTTTGATTATGGAATGTATATATAATTTTAGTTTAAAAGAACTACAAGAAAAGCTGACTTTAAAAGGTTTTAGCCGATATTCGGCAAAACAGATTTTTGCTTGGATATATAAAGAAAAAACTCAAAATTTTTCTCTTATGACCAATATCGCCAAAGGCAAGCGCCAAGAGCTGGCTAAGATGTTTTCTTTTTTCAATTTTAAAATACTAAAAAAAGAAAAATCAAAAGATGGCACTCAAAAATATTTATTTCAGTTAGCTGATCAAGAGACTATTGAGGCAGTGTTGATTCCGGAAAAACAAAGAAAGACTTTATGTTTGTCAACTCAGGTAGGTTGTAGCTTTAATTGTAAATTTTGTGCTAGCAAAATTGGAGGGTTGATAAGAAATTTAAGTCCCGCAGAGATTGCTAATCAATATCTTCAGCTATCAAGAGAGAATAAAATAACTAATATTGTTTTTATGGGTATCGGTGAGCCTTTAGATAATTTTAAAAATGTAGTTAAAGCAATTAAGATATTAACAGAGCCAGCGGGAATAAATTTTACAAATAAAAGAATTTCTATTTCAACTTGTGGTTTATCTGATAAGATTAAAGAATTAGCTGAATTAGGCTTAGGCATAAAGCTTTCAATTTCTCTGCATGCAACTTTAGATAAAAAAAGAAATGAATTAATGCCGATAAATAAAAAATATCCTTTAGCTGATTTAATCAAATCTATCAAATATTATAACCAGAGGCAAAAGCATCCTGTAACTTTTGAATATATATTGCTGGCTGAT
>JAIPHQ010000064.1 GCA_021735115.1 Candidatus Omnitrophota bacterium | reverse complement strand
TTGATTGTCAATATTCTGCCTTCTTTTTTGTAAGCTGTCAATATGGATCTGAGTTTTAATTGCATCTTTGAAGGAATCCATATTTGGATAAGAGGCCCATTTGGCCAATTTTTCTTCATTAAGATCCTTCTTGGCTATTTTTTTGACTTCTTCTTTGAATTTTTTTATCATTTCCTCTACCTGTTTAGAGTCGGGAGTAGTCTTTTGGTCCTTAATTTTTATACCTTTATAGAGCTCTTCTTTTACTTCTATTTTAGGTTGTACTTCTACCTCAGCCATAAAGCTTAAAGCCTGATCAGTTATTTTTATGTCAGAAACTTGCGGTAATCCTGCAGGTGTAATTTCACTTTTTTCCAGAGCTTGTTGATAAATTAGCGGAAGGTGTTGTTTTATAAATTCATCCTGAAGTGTCTTTTGGTGATGTTTTTTAATTATGTCAATAGGTGCCTTCCCTGGCCTAAAGCCTGGAACTTTTAATTTTTTTGAAGCTTGTTGATAAAACTTATCTTTTTTGTCGGTGAATTCTTTACCGCTTAATTTTATATCTAACTTGTGCTTTAGTTTATCAATTTTTTTAATATTAACTTCCATAATTCCACTCTCCCTTTAGTTATTTATCTGTGTGTATCTGCATTTATCTGTGTGCATCTGTGTTTTACATTTTAAAATCTTTACCGAGATATACTTCTCTGGCTCGATCGTGATTAATTAGTTCTTCGGAATTTCCCGTTGTTAATATTTGGCCTTCGGTGATTAGATAAGCTCTATCTGTAATTGAAAGCGTCTCGCGGACATTATGATCGGTAATTAATATACCCAATCCTTTATCTTTTAGTTCGCCAATTATTTGCTGAGCTTCTTTTACTACGATTGGATCAATTCCAGAAAAAGGTTCATCAAGCAAAAGAAAAGAAGGGTTTGTTACCAAGGCTCGGGTAATTTCTAATCTACGCATTTCTCCCCCACTTAAGGTGTAGGCTTGGTTTTTACGTAAATGGGATATTCTTAATTCATCTAAGAGCTCATTTAGTTTACTTAACCTTTGGCTGCGGTTTATTGGTAATGTCTCAAGTATTGCTAATATGTTTTCTTCAACAGTCAGCTTTCTAAATACAGATGGTTCTTGTGAAAGATATCCGATACCAAATTTTGCTCGCAAATGAATCGGCAAATAAGTAATATCTTCATTATCAAATAATATCTTGCCGTTATCGGGTGGAATAATTCCCACAATCATATAAAAACTAGTAGTTTTACCGGCACCATTTGGACCGAGCAAGCCTACGACTTCTCCCCTTTTTACTGAAAGGGACAAATCCTTTACCACAGTATTTGTCCCGTAGCTTTTAGTTAAATTTTTAACTTCTAAAAGACGCATTTTTATTTATTGTGTTATTTTAATTTTAATCTATTCCGAAAAAACCAGAAGAATTGTTATTTTCTTCATCAGGAAAATAAATTAAACGCGGGCTACCTTCTAAAATAAGTTTCTCTTCACCAGCTAAATAAGTAGCCTTTTTAGCAAAAGTAACATTACTATCCCGTATAATTTTTACATGCCCTTCAGATACAATCTTAGTAATTGTTTTTTCTTTTGTGTCAAAAAAAAGGGTTGCCACATCTGAAAAAAGCTTTCCTTGTGCATGGTTTACTACTACGTTATCTTTGAAAGTTGCTTGACTTTTGTTGTAGTCTATTTCTAACGGACCATCACAGTTTATTGTAGTGGCATTTTTTTTATTTTTTTCTGTATAAGTAACTTGAACATCTTTTTTAAAATTAGCTTTTTTAAGTTGAGAATCAGCGTATAATCCTTCAGCTTTGACTAAAAATTCATCTTTTTCGGTAGATACAGGAGAATCGGTCTTTATATAATTTTCTTTTTGCTGCCAATCAAGATGTTCAGTCTTAAGATTCCAACCTTCTTTATTTTCAATTATCACATTGCCGTCAAGTTGAATGTTTTGGCTTTTTTTATTTAATTTTGCCTTGTTTGATTTAGCTGATATTGTGTCGCCATCTGTATAGTAGTTGGCATTCATAGTTTTGATATTAATATAGTCACCATCTACTACCGCTTCTTTTCCTTCGATTTCCCAATCGCTTGAACCATCTTTTTTAAAATTAGAAAGATAGAAATCATCTATTTCTTGCTTAGTGCTTCCTTGGCTAATCGGCACAATCGCAAAAAAGAAAACTAAGGTAAAAAATAAATATATTGTATAGCGCATAATTTTTTCTTTCTGAAAGAATATTACTATATCAGATAAGAAGATAAAGTCAATACTAGTAGCCTATTTAGGGTTTTTAATAAAGCTTAATATTTTTTTCTTGGCGCCCTTGGCATTGATTATTAAGTCTGCAATTTCGCGTACTGCCCCTTCACCGCCACGGCGTGTGGTGATATGGTCAGAACTTTTTTTTATTTCAGAGCATGAATTTTTTACTGCTATTCCAACTCCAGCTCTTTCAATCATTCCTAAATCGATTATATCGTCTCCGATAAAACAAATTTCTTTTTCTTCTACTTGGTATTTACTTTTAATTTCTTCTAACTCGCCTTCCTTAGGTATTTTTCCGCCACGCACTTCTACAACATGCATATCTTTTGCCCGTTTTTTTAAAATCGGAGAATTTTTAGCTGAAAGAAAGATAGTTTTTACTCCAATAATTGAAAGTAAATAAACCCCCAAACCATCTTTTACATTAAACATTTTAAGTTCTCTACCGTGGTCATCATAAACTATTTCTTCTTTGGTAAGAACCCCATCAACATCTAAAATTAGAAGTTTTACTTTAGCTAATCTTTTTTTTATTTTTTTCAAACTTTCTTTTTTCATTTTTTCTATGGACTGTTGACTGTTGATTATGGACTTTATACAAGGCCGGCTGCAATTAGATCTTGGATATCAAGCATTCCGACCGGGTGATTGTTTTTATCAACAACGGGTAGTTCATCTATCTTCTTTTTTTCTAAAATTTTAAGAGCTTGTGAGGCTAAATTGCTCTCTTTGATAACTGTAGGTTTAGCTGACATAACAAATTTAACTTTTTTATTTAAAATATTTCTATCTTTTTTTAAACTTCGGCGTAAATCTCCATCAGTGAATATTCCAATTATTTTATTTTTTTTATCTACAATAGTAGCAGCTCCTGCATGTGCGGAGGTAATTTTTAACAAAACCTGATCAACTAAAGTATCTGCACCAACTACAGGGTTTGCTTTCTTTTTTCTCATGATGTCTGATACCTTAAGGAGAAGTTTTCTTCCTAAAGAACCTCTGGGGTGAAAAGAAGCAAAATCCTTTTTCTTAAAACCCTTTATTTTTTGTAAAACTACCGAAATTGCATCGCAAACTGCTAACATTGCAGTAGTAGATGTAGTTGGAGCTAAACCTAGCCCACAAGCTTCTTTATCTACGGCAACGTCAATTACTATGTCTGAGTATTGAGCTAAATTTGATTTGATATTTCCAGTTATTGCAATAATCTTTGATCCAATTTTTTTTACAAAAGGAATTAGGTTTTTTATCTCGTCAGTTTGGCCGCTATAAGATAAAATTACTACAATGTCATTTTTTTTAATTCTTCCTAAGTCACCATGTACTGCTTCAGCCGCATGAAGCCAAAAACTTGATGTTCCGGTTGAAGAAAGAGTTGCGGAAAACTTTTGGCCAATTATACCAGCTTTACCCATTCCAGAGATGATAAGTCTGCCTTTACATTTTGAGGTAATTTTAATTGATTCAAAAAAATCATTTCCTAATTTTGTTTTAACATTTTCTAGGCCTTCGGCTTCAGTAACGAGCACATCCTTTGCCCAGCTGAGAATAGTTTTTTTATTGAGTTTTTTTATCTTTTTTGCCATTTTTACTTGTAAATTAAAAAATTAAGTAAGAGCTTCTCTTATAACTAATATTTTTTGGATAAGATTTCTTATCTTATTAAGTTTATAGGTTGTAAAAGGATCTGACAAGGATTTTTCTGGTTGAGGGTGAACCTCAAGAAAAAAACCATTTACTCCTGCAGCAGCTGCAGCTAAGCTAAGCGGTTTGACGAATTGGCTGTCCCCTCCTGATATTCCTGATTTAGCCGAAGGGCGTTGCAACGAGTGAGTAGCATCAAAGATGACTGGATAGCCGAATTCCTTCATAATTAAAAATGAGCGAAAATCAACCACTAAATTATTATAGCCAAAACAAAAGCCGCGTTCGGTAATAAAAATCTTTTTATTACCTGTTGATTCTATTTTTTTAAATATATATTTTATGTTTTGCGGAGATACGAATTGGCCTTTTTTGATATTAATTATTTTTTTTGTTTTAGCTGCCTCCACTATTAAATCGGTCTGCCGGCAAAGAAAGGCTGGAATTTGTATGATATCAGCAACCTTTTCAACCTCTTTTACTTGGTGGCAGCAATGAACGTCAGTTAATATGGGAATTCTTGTTTTTTCTTTGATATTTTTTAATATTTTTAAGCCATTCTTTAATCCGGGACCACGATAGGAATCAACTGAAGTTCTATTTGCCTTATCGAAACTTGCTTTAAAAAAAAGTTTAATTGGCAAATCAGAAAGATTATCTTTTAGGTAAGATGCGATATCAGTAGTAGTTTTTTCATCTTCTATAGCACAAGGGCCGGCAATAATAATTAATTTTTCTTGTTTCATAATTATGCGTATCCTTTTTGCATTAAAACTTTCTCAGCTTCATAGAGATCGTCGGATGTATCTATTCCAAAAGAATCAAAATGAGTTTCAATAACTTTTATTTTATATCCAGCTTCAATGGCTCTGAGCTGTTCTAATTTTTCTGCCTTTTCTAGTTGAGAAACTGGTAAATTTTTAAAGGTATAAAGAAAATCTTTGCTGTAGGCATAAATTCCCAGGTGTTTGTAGTAGGTATTACGACAATCTTCAAAACTGTTATTTTTGTTTTGGTCACGACAGTAAGGTATCGGGAATCGAGAAAAGTAAATTGCAAAGTCTAATTTATCACAGATAACTTTTACTATATTAGGATTATCAATTTGATTTTTTTCTTCAATTTTTTTCTTAACAGTTGCCATAGGTAAATCTTTAGTTATAAGCATTTCTTGAACCAGACTATCAATTACTGAAGGATGCA
>JAIPHQ010000063.1 GCA_021735115.1 Candidatus Omnitrophota bacterium | reverse complement strand
TTTGGTAAAGATATCGATCAAATTCCCTTAGGAGCAGTAGGGATTTATTCTTTTGCCCAAAAAATTAAAATTGGCCTCCAACAACTTATGGCAGGAAGCAGAAACTTTAAATTAAGTTCTATTTCACGCAGAGACTTGATGGCTTTAACTGAAGAGGCAGCTAAAGTTTCAGGAGTACCCTATTTAACCGAGGCTTATCGGCAAGAGGCAGAAGCTATTTTGGAAGGAGAATGGAGCAATAATTACTGTAAATCTGTAGAAAGGGGAGGAAGGTGATTATGAAAGAAAAAGGATTATGTATTACTTGTATCCATGATAATAGCTGTACATTTGTGCGTAAATTTCCGGTATTACATTGTGAAGAATTTAGCATTAAAAGTAATAAAAAAGAATTTAAAAAAGTAAAAGCAAAAATAAAAAATATTAAAAAATATAAGCAATGATGCCTATTTTTAAGTTAAAGGTTTTTAACAGACATGAGGCTAAAACACATTGTGTGTGTTTTTAAACAAAGCAGTAATTTACCAATGCTGTAGTAAAAGAGTGAATTGAAAATAGTTTAAACAAAGGAGCATAAGATGAATAATAAAAATTTTACTAAAAAAGATGTTTTAAAAACAGTTAAAGAAAAAGATGTAAAATTTATTCGGCTCTGGTTTGCGGATATTACCGGCCAAATGAAAGGTTTTGCTGTAACCAAAGAAGAGCTTGAGTCTGCTTTAGAAGAAGGGATGGGTTTTGACGGCTCATCAATTAAAGGTTTTGCTAGAATTGATGAATCAGATATGATAGCGATGCCTGATCCGACAACTTTTAGGGTTTTGCCTTATCGGCCGAAAGAAAAAGCAGTAGCTGGAATGCTTTGTGATATCTTAAAGCCAGATCAAACTCCTTATGAAGGGGATAGCCGCTATATCTTAAAAACTGTTTTAGAGAAAGCAAAAGCAAAAGGTTATGATTTTTATATTGGTCCGGAGCTTGAATTTTTCATCTTCCGTAATGAAAAAGGAACAGAAATCTTAGATGAAGGTGGTTATTTTGATATAACTACTTTAGATTCTGGAAATGAAGTAAGAAGAGAAATAATTTTAACCTTAGAACAGATGGGAATTCATGTTGAATATTCGCATCATGAGGTAGCTTCTTCCCAACATGAAATTGACCTGCGTTACCAAGAAGCACTTTCAATGGCAGATACGATGATGCTTTACCGGATGGTAGTTAAAGAAATTGCTCAGAAGCATGGCTACTATGCAACCTTTATGCCAAAACCGATTTATGGCCAAAATGGAAGCGGAATGCATGTTCATCAATCGCTTTTTAAAGGTGAGAAAAATGCTTTTTTTGATCCAGAAGATAAGTATCAGCTATCAAAAGAAGCTAAAGCCTATATTGCCGGTATCCTAAAGCATGCTCCTGAGCTAACTTTTATTTGCAACCAATGGGTTAATTCCTATAAAAGGTTGGTTCCCGGTTATGAGGCACCGGTTTATGTTTGTTGGGCCAGAAGAAACAGGAGCGCTTTAGTTAGAGTGCCGATGTATAAACCGGGTAAAGAAAAGGCAACTCGGATTGAATTTCGTTCTCCGGATCCGGCCTGCAACCCTTATTTAGCTTCTGCTTCCATGTTGGCAGCAGGATTAAAAGGGATAGAAGAAAACTATTCAGCAGTTGAACCTTTAGAGAAAGATGTGTATAATTTAGATAGTAAGGAAATGAATAGGCTGGGAGTTAAGTGCTTACCTGGCAGCTTAATTGAAGCAATTGAAATTGCTGAAAAAAGTAATTTATTAAGAGAAACTTTAGGTGAACATATTTATCAAAATTTAATTTACGCAAAAAAAGTGGAATGGGATAATTATAGAAAACAAGTACATGGTTATGAACTAGATGCTTATTTACCAACTCTATAGTTGGAGATAGAGAAGAAAAATTAAAGGATAAAAAAATTATGCCGAAAACACCGTATAAAGATTACATTAACATTTTAAATAAAATCAGTAAAGCCATAACTAGCGATCTTTACTTAGAAGATGTGTTAAAGCTGATAGTTACCTTAACTGCTAGTATGATGAAGGCAAAAATTTGTGCGCTTTGGCTTCTTGATTCAAAAAAGAAGGAATTACGAATCAGGGCAACTCAAGCGTTAAGTAAGGCCTATCTTAAAGAGCGCAGTATCAAATACGGTGAAGGCATAGTTGGTTTAGTAGCTAGAGAAAAAAAGCCTTTAATTATTTCTAACGTAATTGAAGATAATCGTTACAAAGAAAAAGAATTAGCTAAAAAAGAAAAATTAGTCTCGATGATTAGTGTGCCAATGATGGTTAAAAAGAAAGTGATTGGTGTAGTAAATTGTTACACGACTGTAAAACATAATTTTACAAAACCAGAGGCTGATTTATTAAGCACAGTAGCTAATCAGGCAGCGGTTGCCATTGAAAATACAGAGTTGATGGTAAAGACTAAAGTTATTGAAGAAGAGCTTGAGGCGCGTAAAAAAATAGAAAAAGCAAAAGGAATTCTTATGCGCCAAAAGAATTTAAATGAAGAGCAAGCTTATAAAATAATAAGAAGTTCTAGTATGGACAAAAGAGTGCCGATGAAAAATATCGCTGAAGCTATTATTTTAGCGGACGAAATATAGGGATGATTTAAGGTAGCCTGCGTGGGCTGATAAGATAAATTTTTAAAGATTGTTATAAAAACAGAGTAGTTTAGACGGCAAAGAAGCCTTTGATAAGCGAGCCATTTAGCGAGCACGTTTGTCAAGGGCTTTTTCTATTTTATGAGCTGTTTAATTTTTAAAGGAGGAAAAATGATTAAAAAAACTATTAATTTATTTTTATTTATCAGTTTAATTAATTTCACTATAATTCTAGGTCATTGTTTTGCTAGTGACCAGGAAATTGAATTTTCTGTTTCGCAAAGTTATGTATCAAGGTATATCTGGAGGGGCCAGGATCTATTATCTAATAATAGAGCAGCCTATCAGCCGGAGATAGATATATTGTTTCCTGAGTTAATTGGAGGTGTTGATTTTGGCCTAAACATTTGGGGGTCAATTCCTGTATCAGGTGGACATCAGGACGCAGAGGAGATTGATTATAGTTTAATATTTTCAAAAGATGTTGGGGCTCTAAATTTATCTTTAGGGTTTACTTATTTTAATTTTCCCAATACTTCTTTAGATTCAGATGTATCAGAACCTTGGTTGGCAATTGACGGCCCGCTTCCTTTTTTACCAGATTTATCTTTTAATATTTTTGCTGCTTATGATTTTAAAGTAACTTCAGGCGGCCCAGATCAAGGCTGGTATTACAGTTGGGGATTTGGTTATAATCTGCCTTTAGATTTTTTAGCGGTGGTTCAAAAAGGCCAAACTTTAGATTTTGCTGTTACTAATTGGGGTAATGACGGTGTTGCAGATCTAAAACCAGAATTTTTATATGCTACTGAATTTTCACTTTCAACAACTTATTCCTTAGCTAAATTATCGCTTACTCCAAGTGTTAATTTTACTATTAATCACAAAGATGATATCAACAGTGGGAATGAAGAGTTTTGGACAGGAATAACTTTAGCTTATAACTTTTAGGAGGTTATTATGAATATTCTAAAATTACTTAAAAAAATATTTAATTTTATCTTAGTTTTTTCTTTTATAACTCCTTTGGCATTTGCAGAGACTTCTTCTCAAGCGGCGTTATCAATAGGAGTTGATACTCTTTGGGTCTTGGTTGCAGCATTTTTGGTGTTTTTCATGCAAGCTGGTTTTGGAATGGTGGAGGCAGGTTTTATTCGTTCTAAAAATACTTGCAATATTTTAACTAAAAACTTTCTTGATTTTTGTATGGCTTCTTTGGGTTTTTTCTTATTTGGCTATGCAATCATGTTTGGAAAAGGCAATAGTTTTCTTGGCTTAAGTGGTTGGTTTATGAATGGAGCTGAAAGTGTAGGCGGTTTGCCTATATTTGCTTTTTGGCTTTTTCAAGCTGCTTTTTGTGGAGCAGCAGCAACAATTGTAGCCGGAGGTATGGCCGAAAGGATGAAATTTGTTGGTTATCTTATCTATTCATTTATAATTTCTGCTTTTATTTATCCAATTGTGGGCCATTGGATTTGGGGTGGAGGCTGGTTAGCTCAATTAAATTTTGCTGATTTTGCTGGTTCAACTGTAGTTCATACCGTAGGAGGATTTGCGGCGCTGATTGGAACGATTATTTTAAAACCGAGAATTGGAAAATATGGCGCAGATGGTAAACCAAAAATGATAGCCGGACACAATATTCCCTTAGCATCTTTAGGGGTGTTTATTCTTTGGTTTGGTTGGTTTGGGTTTAATCCTGGTTCTACCTTAGGTGTCGGTGATGGAAGTCTAATAGCTAGAGTTGCAATGAATACTAATTTAGCAGCTGCAGCGGGAGGAATTTTAGCAATGTTAACTATATGGAAAACTGCTGGTAAACCAGATTTATCGATGGCAATGAATGGTGCCTTAGCTGGTTTAGTTGCGATTACGGCTGGTTGCGCTTATGTAGAGCCTTGGGCAGCTATTTTGATTGGGGCTATTGGCGGGGTAGTAGTTGTTTTAGGGGTTTTTCTTCTAGATAAGTTAGGAGTAGATGATCCTGTAGGAGCAGCTCCTGTCCATGGTTTTAACGGAATCTGGGGGGCTTTGGCTATTGGTTTATTTGGCCAAAAAGCTCTAGGCCTTTCTAGCGATGGATTGTTTTATGGTGGTGGTTTAAAGTTGTTGGGAATTCAAGCTTTGGGAGCTTTTTCGGTGGCAGCTTTTATTTTAATTGTGATGGGGGTAATATTTAAACTAATTGATAGAACTATTGGCTTGCGAGTCAGTAGAGAAGAAGAGTTTAAAGGACTTGACATCGGAGAACACGGCATGGAATCTTATGCTGGTTTTCAGATATTTACTAATGAATAAATTCATAAGGGGGTAAGTAAAATGAAATTAATAATTGCCATGATTCAGCCACATAAATTACCAGATGTTAAAAAAGCTTTATTTGAGGCGGGAGTTCACAAGATGACTGTGACTAATGCCTTAGGGTGTGGCCAGCAAAAAGGCTATACTGAAACTTATAGAGGTGTAGTGAGTGAAGTGTGCCTTTTGAAAAAAGTAAAACTGGAAATTGCTGTTAATCAAGATTTTGTTGAACCAACTATTGAAGCTATAACAA
>JAIPHQ010000062.1 GCA_021735115.1 Candidatus Omnitrophota bacterium | reverse complement strand
ATGCTGACCATGGTATGAATGCTTCTACATTTGCCACGATGGTAGTAGCTTCTACTCTATCTGATCTTTATTTTGCTGTTGGTTCTGGAGTTGCAGCTTTAAACGGATCTTTGCACGGAGGGGCTAATGAACGGGTAATAAATATGCTTTCTGAAATTGGAAAATCAGAAAATGTTAAAAAATGGTATAAGAAAAAACGAGAGAAAAAAGAAAAAATTAGTGGTTTTGGCCATAGAGTTTATAAGGCTTACGATCCCAGGGCAAGAGTGTTAGGCCCCTTAGCTAAGTTTTTAGTTAAAGATAAACATGATGATGGAATAGAGAATTTGTTTAAGGTTGCAAAAAAACTAGAAAAAGAAGTTGTTTCTAGCCTGGGAGAGAAGAAAAAGATTTTTCCTAATGTTGATTTTTATTCCGGTATTGTCTATTCTTGCCTAGATATACCAACTGAACTTTTTACGCCGATTTTTGCAGTTAGCCGTGTTTCTGGCTGGACCGCAAGGGCCCTAGAATATCTTAAAAATAACCGTATTTTTAGGCCGAGAGCTGTTTATTCTGGGCCTTTGGAAGAAAAATATACGCCGATTAGCAAGAGAAAATAACTTCTTGACTTATATTTAAGAAAAATTTATAATGAAAATCCTTCAAAAAAGGATATATTATAGCCACGGTTAATATATAAATAGGGAGGCGTTATGGTTGAAAAGACTTTTAAGATTGTTTCTAACTCAGAAACCTATCTTACTGCCGAATTAATTTCTGAGGCTCTCCTAAATTACTTCACCCTTGATCCAACAAAGTCTGATGCAGTTTTTGGAGTAGTTGAAAAAGCGGTTAAAAGTAAAAAAAGACAAAGCGATAAGATAAGCCTTAAAGCCTAGAGGGTTTATTAATGAAAAAAATAATTTTAGTTTTTGCTGCTTGTTCATTGTTTTTTTTAGCAGGGTTTAAAGTCCATGCAGCTAATGATTTAGAATATTCTAAAAATACTCTTGATTTAATTGCTGAGAAAACTCTCGACGCTTATAACTGCCAAGATCACTTAGCTTTTTTTAAGTACTATTCTGACTCATTAAAACAATTAAAAACTAAAAAATATTTTGATAATCTATTTATTGCAATATATAAAAATAGGTTTGGAGATATTGTATCCAAAAAGCTTATCGAAGAAAAATGTAATCTAGATTCAGATTATCCCAGTCTTGTTTATGAAGCTGTTTGTACAAAATATAATAATGTCTTGATAACTGTAAATTTTCAAAAAGATCCAGGTAGTTATTGTATTACACAGGTTGCCTTTGATCGCATGCCAGAGACTTTAAATCATTAGTTATAAATTTATAAGTAAATGTTGCGCCCGTAGATCAATTGGATAGATCGTTTGGCTACGGACCAGAAGGTTGCAGGTTCGACTCCTGCCGGGCGCACCAATAAAGTCAATAGTCCATAGTCGATAGTCGATAGTCGATAGTTTAAGGAGGTTTTATGAAGGTTATTGTTCTTTATTATTCGCGAGGAGGAACTACCAAGAGAATAGCAGAGTTAATTGCCGGGTTTCTTAAGAAGGAAAAAGTAGAAGTAGATATTGCAGATACTGATAGCTTTGAAGTGAAAAAATTGCTTGATTATCAAGGAATAATTGTTGGCTCACCAACTTACTATGGTAGCTTGGCAGCTTCAGTAAAAAAACTTTTCGATGAAAGTGTAGCTTTTCACGGAAAATTAGATGGTAAGTTAGGTGCTGCCTTTTCTACCTCTCGTAATTTAGCCGGTGGCAATGAAACTACCATCTTAAGCATTTTAGAAGCGATGCTGATCCATGGGATGATCATCCAAGGCGACTTTAAGGGTGACCATTATGGCCCGGTAGCTGTAGAAAAAGTTGATTACCGCACAGAACAAAATTGTCAAAGGGCTGCTCAACGTTTTGCTTGTCTCCTGAAAGCAAAAAAAATATAAAAACAGGTTTTAAGTTTAGATTGACACTATATTTTTTTTGTGATATTTTACCCCACATATGAAAAAAAATATAAAAATTGGAGTGATTGGTTTTGGTAATATGGGTTCGGCTTCTGCTGAAGCAATTTCTGCTTCCGGTGGCTATCAAGTTTTAATTTATGACCAAAAGAAAGCTAAAACTAAAACGGCTAAAGGCTTTCAAAAAGCGAAAAATATAGAAGAAATCATCCAAGCTTGTCAAATTTTGATTTTAGCCATTAAGCCTCAAGATTTAGGTCAATTTTTAAGGAAAAACCAACACTTAATTATTAAAAATAAACCTTTGCTAATCAGTCTTTTAGCAGGGGTGTCAACTAAAACTATTGAAGCTGAACTAGCCAAGGTAAAAGTGGTAAGAGTTATGCCTAATTTAGCAATTAAGGTTAAAGAAGGTTTAACTTTTGTTGCTGCCGGTAGCTTAGCAACAAAAAATGATTTAAAGTTAGTAAAGGATATTTTTTCTTTGATGGGCAAAGTGATTGAAGGAAAAGAGGCATTAATTGATAAAATCACAGCTCTCTCTGGAAGTGGCCCGGGGTTTATCTATTACTTTATGGAATCTTTTTATAAGACAGCCATAAAGATGGGTTTTAAGAAAAAGGATGCAAAAACAATGGTAGCTCAAACCTTTAAAGGAGCTTCTTTGTTGGCTTCTGAATCTGATAAAGATTTTTTTAAGCTTCTTGACTCTGTGGCTTCGCCAGGGGGAACTACTGAGGCAGGAATTTCTTTTTTTAATCAGGCAAAGCTTTCAAAAAAAATATCTCAAGGGATTTATAAGGCCCATGGTAGGGCAAAAAAAATATCTTCAAATACAAAAAGGAGAAAAAATTGAAAAGATTAGGGGTTATAGGCGGAACCGGAGTTTATGACCTAGAAGGGATTAAAGAAAAAAAGGAGGTAAAGTTAGATACTCCTTTTGGCCGGCCCTCGTCACAATATATTTTAGGTAAGCTTTCCGGTAAAGAGGTCGTTTTTTTACCCCGTCATGGCCTCGGCCATAAGAATAGCCCGTCATCGATAAATTATCAAGCTAATATATATGGCATGAAGGAGCTAGGGGTTACCAAGATACTTTCGGTATCAGCTTGCGGATCATTAAATGAAAAAATGAAACCGCTTGATTTTGTGATTCCGGATCAATTTATTGATAGAACCACAAAACGCAAGAATACTTTTTTTGAAAAAGGGATAGTTGCTCATGTCGCTTTAGCACATCCTGTTTGCAGCAGTTTGGCAAAAAGCTTAGAGCGGGCAGTCAAATCAGCTGGCCTAGATTGTCATTTTGGCGGCACTTATTTAAATATGGAAGGGCCTCAATTTTCTACTAAAGCTGAGTCAAACCTGTATCGTAGCTGGGGTGCTGATATTGTCGGTATGACTAATTTTAGTGAAGCCAGGCTGGCTCGTGAAGCTGAAATTTGTTATGTAGGCTTATCGGCTGTTACTGACTTTGATTGTTGGCATCCGGATTTTGGTGAAGTTAGTATTGATGTCATCATAAAGTATTTGCAAAAGAATTCCCAAAATTCTAAAAAAGTTATTAAAGAATTTGTCACCTTAGAAGATCCCGAAAAAGAATGTAGCTGCAATCAAGCCTTAAAAAATACTATAGTTACAAGGCCAGAGGCTATTTCAGAAGAGGTAAAGAAAAAACTTAATCTTTTAATTGGAAAATATATAAAATGAGTATTATTGTTGTTGGTTCAGTTGGCCTAGATTCAGTAAAGACTCCATTTGGCGCTGTAAAAAAAGTGCTTGGTGGTTCGGCTAGTTATTTTTCTTATGCTGCTAGTTTATTTTCTCAAGTTAATTTGATTGCGACCGTAGGCAGTGATTTTCCTAAAAAATACATAAAATTATTTAATCAAAGAAATATAAAATTGGAAGGGCTTTCCCAAGTTGCCGGTAATACATTTAGCTGGTCGGGCCGCTATGGTTGGGATATGGCTGATCCGGAAACCCTTTCAACCAAATTAGGTGTTTTTGCTGATTTTTGCCCTAAGCTTCCACCTCAATATAAAAAAAGCAAACATATTTTTTTGGCTAATATCGATCCTGAGCTGCAGATGAATATATTAAAGCAAATTAAAAATAGGAGCTCTAAAGTTATCGGTTGTGACACAATGGATTTCTGGATTGAAAATAAAAGAAAAAAATTACTTAAACTTTTAAAAGATATCGATATATTTTTTATCAATGAATCTGAAGCCCGTCAATTAACTCAAGAACCAAATATATTAAAAGCCGCCCGGGCTATATTAAAGTTTGGGCCGAAAAAAATATTTATAAAGCGTGGTGAACACGGAGTTTTATTAGTTTCGGGAAAGTATTTGTTTAATGCACCAGCGTACTTGATGGAATCGGTAGTTGATCCCACCGGAGCCGGAGATACTTTTGCCGGAGGAGTTATGGGGTATCTGGCAATGACAAATAATAAAAGCATCAATACCTTAAGAAGAGCAGCAATTTATGGTACAATCATGGCAACTTTTGCAGTTGAGGATTTTAGCCTAAAGAGTTTACAAAAAGCTACTCTAGCTAAGGTGGAAAAAAGAATAAAAAAGTTTAAAAAACTGGTTTCGTTTTAATATGAAATATAAAGATACTTTAAATTTACCGAAGACTTCTTTTCCGATGCGGGCCAATTTAGCCCAACGTGAACCGGAAAGAATCAGCAGTTGGCAGGACACTGATATCTATAATCAGCTGCGCAGGCAAAGATCGGGAAAAGATAAATATATTCTCCATGATGGGCCGCCTTATGCAAATGGGCCAATTCATATTGGGCATGCTTTAAATAAAATCTTAAAAGATATAATTGTAAAATTTAAGTTTTTAGATGGATTTGATTGTCCTTTTGTTGTGGGGTGGGATTGTCATGGGCTTCCGGTTGAGCACCAGCTATTTAAAGAATTAAAACAAACAAAACATGATGTGGATATTGTTGAATTTCGTAAAAAAGCTCATGCTTATGCAGAAAAGTTTGTTAAACTTCAAACTGAGGACTTCAAACGCTTAGGAATTTTTGCTGATTGGAAGAATCCTTATCTTACTTTTAATCCCCACTATGAATATTCAGTAATGAAGCTGCTTGAGGAGTTAACTCAAGATGGATACATATATCGGGGCAGAAAACCTGTTAATTGGTGCCCAACCTGTGAAACTGCCTTAGCAGAAGCCGAAGTTGAATATAAAGATAA
>JAIPHQ010000061.1 GCA_021735115.1 Candidatus Omnitrophota bacterium | reverse complement strand
CAATCTTGTACTAATTGTGTTCCAATCGTTTTTTTTTGAAAATCACTATCCACAACTAAAGACTTTACTTCAGCTAAAGATTGCCATCCAACAACATGCAAACTACAACAACCTACTATTTTTTCACCTTCTAGGTAAACTCGAAAATCTCTAATATTTTCATAAATATAATTTAGAGAGCGTTCTAATACTTTTCCTTGGCCAGCTGCAGAATTTATTAATTGGTGAACTTCCTTGGCTTTATCTATTTTTATTTTTTTTATCATCTTAATCAAAAAATTTATTGCCTAACTTATTTTTTTAAGAGTCTCTTGCAAAGTAAGGCTAATTTTTTTTAATTTTCTTAATTGTGCTCTAGTTAAATTTTCTTCAAGCACCTTAGCAACTCCAGTTTTATTAATAAGACAACGATTGCCTAAACAAATATTCTTTAGGCCATATTCACCATTTAATAACACCGATACTGGTATTATTTGATTTTTATTGTTGCTGATCGCCTCAATTAATTTAAAACAAACTAAAGAAGGGCCAAAAACAGCACTTTTGTTCTTAAAAAGTTGAACAATTTTGGCACCTCTATATTTAACTTGGTCAACCACTTCTTTTGTAATTCTCTGATTGCGGCTAGTAGAATGAATTATCATATCCTTACTATGAGGGCCAAAAACGAAAGCTTGGCAAGAACTAGCAGACATTTTAGTTTTTTTCGCCAAAATATTAAGAAGCCGGCTTGTATCTAAGGAAGGCCCCATCCCCATAACTTTTTTAGCAGAAAAACCAGTTTCTTTTAAAATTAGATAAGTAATAATGTCTAAAGGGTTAGTTATGGCAATGACAATACTATTGGGAGCATATTTTTTGATTTGTGCAGCTGCACCTTTAGCAATACCTGCATTAATTTTTAATAAATCAAGGCGGCTCATCCCCTCTTTACGAGGTATTCCTGCTGAAAAAATAACAATATCAGAATTCCTAATCTTTGAGTAATTTTTAGTTCCTTCAACCTGAGTTGAAAAATCTAAAATACCACGAGTATCCTCGAGGTCATAAGCAACTGCTTTAGCTTGATTTTGGTTTATATCTAATAAAACAAGTTGTTCAATGCCTAAATTATTTAAAATATTAAAAGCTAAATTAGAACCTACTCCCCCAGCTCCAATAATTGATATTTTTTTTACCATCTTAAAGATTTTTTATTTGTTTGGCTACAGCTTCTGCAAACTCTTGAGTAGTAGCTGCATTAGGATCATTACGGTCAGGCATTAAATCATAAGTTAAAACTTTAGCTTCTTTAAGTACTGCAGCAACTGCTTTTTCTAACTGTAATGCTTTTTCTGTTTCCCCTAAATATTTAATCATTAAAGCAGCTGATAAAATTGTCGCAGTAGGATTTACTTTATTTTTTCCAGCATGCCTAGGAGCACTTCCGTGAGTTGGTTCAAATACAGCAATATTTTGCCCAATATTTGCTCCTGGCGCAAGACCAAGGCCTCCTACTAACCCTGCCCCCAAATCAGAAATTATGTCTCCATAAAGATTAGGTAAGACTAACATATCAAAATTTTCCGGTTTTTGAGTAAGCTGCATAGCTAAATTATCAACAATAACATCATTATACTCAATTTTACCTTTATAATTTTGAGCTATCTGGATAAAACTATCTAAAAAAAGGCCATCAGTATATTTCATAATATTAGCTTTATGAATACAGCTGATTTTTTTTCGATTGTTTTTTAATGCATATTCGAAAGCAAATTTGGTTATTCTTTCTGAAGCACTTCGTGAAATTGGCTTAATAGATATAGCGCTGCCCGGCCTAACTTTTTTTTCTGCCATTTTGTTGATGCTTTCAAGCAACTTATCTGTATCTGAATCTTTTTCTTTAAACTCCACACCGGCATAAAGATCCTCGGTGTTTTCACGGACAATTATTAAATCTATATCTTTATACAAAGCTTTAGGGCTATTAAAAGACTTAATCGGCCGAAGGCATACATATAAGTCAAAAAGCTGCCTTATAGCAACATTAATTGAACGAAAACCACTGCCAACTGGTGTTGTAATCGGCCCTTTTAAAGCTATTTTATTACGTTTAATTGAATCAATAGTGTCTTTAGGCAACAACTCTCCACCTTGATCCATAGAAGTTTTACCAGCAATTTTTTTCTCCCATTTGATATCTAAGCCAAGCGCATCCAGACAAACTAAAGCAGCTTGAGTCACTTCTGGGCCAATACCATCGCCGGGAATAAGTGTAACTTTATAACTCATAATTAAATTGAAAATCCTTTATATTTATCTAAATAATTAAAAATACCATCAGATTTTATTAATTTCTTTTGAAAATCATTCCAAGGTTTGAAGGTAGACACCTCTTTATTGTTTTTTTTAATTTTTCCCTTATCTAAATCCATACTTATATTATCAGATTCTTTAAGCAAGTCAGTATTAGCTTCAACCAAAGCAAGCCCAATATTAAATGCATTACGGTAAAAGATACGGGCAAAACTCTTAGCAACAACACAAATTATTCCAGCTTCTTTTATCACCCAAGGAGCTTGTTCACGAGATGAACCCATGCCAAAGTTGTCACCAGCAGCAATTATAGATTTATTAGTAATTATTTCTTGATAGAAATTAGGACGAATATCTTCAAACAAATAATGAGCCAATTCTTTCATGTCAGTTATAGAAAATTTATAACGTCCAGAAATTATCCAATCTGTATTGATGTTCTCACCAAACTTAAATACTTTACCTTTTAAGATCATTCTACAAGTTATTAAACTCAGCTAAATTTTTTACTTTTCTTAAAGCTGCCTCTTTTGTAATCAATCCCTTTTTATAAAAAGTTTTTAAACATTTATCCATGGTATACATTCCATGTTGTCCTCCCATTTGAATCAAGGAAGGAATTTGAGCGATATCATTTTCTCTAATTAAGTTTCTTATCCCCGGAGTTGAAACCATTACCTCTGTAGCTAATATCCTCCCTTTACTTTCAGCCCGATGTAACAAAACTTGCGAGATAACCGCCTGTAGGCTTTCAGCAAGTTGGACAGTTATTTGCCTTTGCTGGTGTGGGGGGAACACATCAATAATTCTTTGTATCGTTTGCGGAGCATCAGGCGTGTGTAAGGTCGCAAGAACAAGATGACCGGTTTCTGATGCCGTCAAAGCTGTTGAAATAGTTTCAAGATCTCTCATCTCCCCTACCACCATAACATCCGGATCCTGTCTAAGCCCTCTCTTTAAAGCTTCAGGAAAAGAATGTGTGTCAGCAAAAACTTCTCTCTGTTTAATAATACTTTTTTGATTTTTATAAACAAACTCTATTGGATCTTCAATAGAAATAATAAGTTCTTTTCTGTTTTTATTGATAAAATCAACCATTGCAGCTAAACTTGTGCTTTTACCAGTTCCAGTTGGCCCGGTAACTAAAATTAAACCATTTGGTTTTTTTATTAAATCAAAAACAATGTCTGGCAAACCTAATGATTCAATAGATGGAATTTCCTTAGGAACTCTTCTTAAAGCTGCTTCAACATTACCACGTTGATAATGAACATTAATTCTGTAACGATCCATTCCAGGCAAGGTAAACGAAAAATCTAACTCACGATTCTTTTCAAAAGATGCCTTTCTTTCATCATTAATCATACTATAAATTAATGTTTTAGAGCTCTCTTTAGTTAGAGATTCAAGATCCGTAATAACTAGCTCTCCATCTATCCGTAAGATTGGAGGAAGTCCTACTGTAAAATGAATATCGCTGGCAGATTTAGATTCGGCTAACTTTAAAATATCATTTATCCGCATAAACAACCTCCTTAAGATATAATTTTTCGCGGGTCAGCGATCTCACCTTTAATGGCTGATGCTACTACTGTTGCTGGAGAAGCTAAATAGATAAAAGCATTAGGATTACCCATTCTTCCCTTAAAATTTCTGTTTGCCGTAGAAATCGCGACATCTCCATCTGCTAAAACGCCTTGGTGAGTTCCAACACAAGGACCACATCCAGTCGGTAAAACAATTCCACCAGATTCTATAAATTTTTTTATATATCCTTTATCCAATGCCTTTTGGAATATAGCTCGAGAAGCTGGTGCAACTAAAAATTTAACTTGGGGATGAACTTTATGTTTTGCGAGAATTTCAGCAGCTATTTTTAAATCTTCCAAACGGCCATTTGTACATGTCCCTAAAAAAGCTTGATTGATCTTTTTACCTTTGATTTCTTCGATTGGTACACCATTATCGACATTATGTGGGCAAGCCACATAAGGAGAAATTTTACTAATATCAAACTCAATTACTTTTTCATAACTACAATCTTTATCAGGAAAAATTTTTTTATATTTTTTAATTCCTATTTTCTTTAAAAAATTTTCTCCTTTTTTGTCAACTGACATTAAACCGCATTTAGCCCCGAATTCAATAGTCATATTAGCTATGGTAAAACGTGCGTCCATTGACAGTTTGTCAATTACTTCCCCTGAAAATTCAATTGACTTATAAGTAGCTCCATTTGAACCTAGTTTATTTATTATATAAAGAATAACATCTTTGCTGTAGACCCCAAAAGGAAGTTTTCCTTTAACAATTATTTTATAAGTTTGCGGGACCTTAAACCAATTTTTACCAGTAGAAAGTGTAACAGCTAAATCGGTAGAACCAACCCCCATAGCCAATGTTCCTAAAGCTCCAGCAGTTGAGGTGTGAGAATCAGCACCTAAGATAAGATTACCTGGTACGGCAAAACCCTCTTCAATAATTAATTGATGCGATATACCACAACCAACATCATAAAGAAGGCTTTTATTTTCTTGCTGAAATTTACGCATAGAAGAATGAATTTTTGAGACTCCTAAATTCGGAGATGGGCTGCTATGGTCAATAAACATTGCATATTTTTTAGGTTTAAGGATGCTTCTTTTTGATTTTCTCAAACTATCTAAAACTAAAGAAGAGGTTCCATCTTGAGAAAAACAAAAATCAACCTGACAAACCGAAACATCTTCAGCTTGAAGATTTTTTTTGGCATGATTTGAAAAAATTTTTTCTACAACAGTTTGCGACATATTTAAAAAAGGTTAAAAGATAAAAGATAAAGGTTAAAGGTTAAAAAAATAATCTTAATCGTTTATTATCAAAGTTCCTTGATAAAGCTATCAATTCTATTTATTCCTTTATCTATCTGTTCGGAACTAGTAGAAAAACTTATCCTGATAAAACCTTCTTTCCC
>JAIPHQ010000060.1 GCA_021735115.1 Candidatus Omnitrophota bacterium | reverse complement strand
ATATTGAGACTAAAGTAGTTGAAGAAGAAATTGCAGTAGTTAAAACTGTTGATGAAAAAATTATTAAACTAGCTCAAAATCATCGTGCTAAAGTATTAACTACAGATTACAACCTCAACCGAATTGCTCAGTTCCAAGGGGTCAAAGTATTAAATATAAATGATCTTGCTAATGCATTAAAACCGTCACTTATAGCCGGGAATACCTTTAATTTAAAATTAGTTAAAGAAGGTAAAGAACGCAACCAGGCAATTGGGTATCTAGAAGATGGAACTATGGTAGTGGTTGAAGGTGGCAAAAAATTGATTGGAAAAACTATTAATGTTGAAGTTGCTTCAGTGTTACAAAACCCAAGTGGCAGGATTATATTTACTAAATTAGCTGGTTAAAATGAAAGTTGCAGCAGTAATTGTTTGTGCTGGTTTTGGCAAGCGCATAGGCCAGCCTAAGGCAAATATTCTTTTAGCGGGTAAGCCTCTTTTTTACTACAGTCTTAGGACTTTTTTGGGTATTAGTCAGATTGATCAAGTCATATTGGTCTTGCAAAAAAAACATTTTAAAATAGTAAGAAAGTTTATATCTAATGAAAGAATAAATTTAGTAGAAGGGGCTAAAACAAGAAAGCAATCAGTTACAAATGGATTAGCTAAAATAAGGGATGAGATAAATTATGTTTTAATTCATGATTGCGCTCGTCCTTTTGTTAAAAAACAAATAATACTAAAAGTTATTAAGGAATTAAAAATGCATTCGGCAGTGATTCCAGGTATCAAAGTAAAAGATACATTAAAGCAGGTAAAGGAAGGCTTAGTTAAAAAAACTTTAGATAGAAACAATATTTATTCTATCCAGACTCCGCAAGGGTTTAAGAAAGACTTGATTAAGGCGCTGTATAAAAAGTACAAAAGAAATGATTTTACAGATTCAGCCCAATTAATTGAAAAAAGCGGTAAAACCGTAAAGTTGGTTGAAGGAGATTCATTAAATTTTAAATTAACTTATAGAGAAGATATTATTTTAGCAAGAGCAGTAAAAAAATATGGAAAAATATAGAGTTGGCTTAGGATATGACCTGCATAGATTTACAGATAAGAAGGACTTTCTTCTTTTAGGAGGGTTTAGAGTAGATTGTGGATTTGGGCTTGAGTCTGTATCAGATGGAGATGTAGTTTTACATGCGGCATCAGATGCTATCTGTGGTGGGGCTGGTTTAGGCGATATTGGAGACTATTTTCCTCCTTCTGATAAAAAAAACCAAAATATAGAAAGCAAAGAAATTGCCAAAATCATTTTAGCAAAAATAAAAAAAATATATAAAATAGTAAACATTGACGTTACTTTAGTAGCTGAAAAACCTAGATTAATATCTTATAAAAAAGATATTATTGGGTCACTGAAAGATATTTTTGAGATACCGGATATTAATTTAAAGATAAAATCAAAAGAAAAAACTGAAGCTTTAGGCGGGGTTGATGCAATAAGTTGTTTAGCTGTAGTTTTGTTAAAAGGTGACTAATATGATAAAAATTTATAATTCATTAACTAAAGAGAAACAAAAGTTTGAGCCAATTCAAAAAGGGGTTGTTAAGATGTATACCTGCGGGGTTACTGTTTATGATGATTGTCATATTGGCCACGCTCGTTCTCTTTGTGTCTTTGATGTCATCCGCCGCTATTTAGAATTTAGAGGTTATAAGGTTAATTTTATTCGTAATATTACAGATATTGACGATAAAATTATTAATCGGGCAAATAAATTAAAAGCTAGTTGGAAGGATTTATCAGATAAATATATAAAAAGATATAGAAAGGACTTAGAGAGGCTAGAACTAAAAACTGTTACTTTTGAACCAAAAGCTACTGAAAATATTGAAGCTATGATTGACTATATAAAACGGTTGATTGATAAAAGCTATGCTTATATTACTGATACAGGAGTTTATTTTGAAGTGAGAAAATTTAAACAATATGGAAAATTATCTGGACAAAAAATAGATGATATAAGGTCGGCGGTACGAATCGAATCAGATGAAAACAAAAGAGATCCTCTTGATTTTGCTCTTTGGAAAACAACTAAAGAATCTAATCCTAGTTGGGATAGCCCTTGGGGTAAGGGCCGGCCTGGTTGGCATATTGAATGTTCTGTGATGAGTCAGAAATATTTAGATACTGATACCTTAGATATTCATGGGGGTGGAAGAGATTTAATTTTTCCTCATCATGAAAACGAGATAGCTCAAGCTGAAAGCTTATCTGGTAAAAATTTTGCTAACTATTGGCTGCATCATGGTCTTTTAACAATTAATCTTCAGAAAATGTCTAAATCTTTAGGTAATTTTGTAAAAATTTCTCAAGTTTTAGAGAAGCACCCAGCTGATGTTTTAAAGCTTTTTTACTTTCAGGCTCACTATTCTTCTTCGGTTGATTTTTCTTGGCAAAATTTAAAAGAAGCTAAAAAAGCTTACGAACATATTAAAATATTAAAAGAAAAGTTAGATAATTATTTATCTGAGAAAAATGTGAATAAAGAATTAATTTCTGAAACAAGTAGTGATTATCAAGAGTATAAAGAAAAATTTATTAAAGCAATGGATGATGATTTTAATATGCCAAGGGGCCTTGCGGTATTATTTGACCTAATAAATAAAGCTAACGGAACATTAATAAGTGATAATAAAGATAAAGATAAAAAATTGGCAAGCTATAAGTTAATTTTAGATCAGATAACAGATGTTTTTGGTTTTAGTTTTGCAAAAAAGAAGTTAATTGGAATAAGCAAAGATGAAATAGAGAAGTTTATAGCTTTACGCAATCAATATAGAAAGAAAAAACAATTTGATAAATCAGACCAAATTCGCAATCAGCTTTTAGCTAAAGGAATAGTTTTAGAAGACTCAAAGGAAAAAACTATATGGCGGAGAAAATAAAAAGATCAAAAGCAACATTTATTACTATTGAAGGCCTCGAGGGTTGTGGCAAAAGCAGTGTTATTAAGTTTTTGGAAGATTTTTGTAAAAAAAATAAATTAAAAGTTCAAGTTTACCGCGAACCAGGTTCGACAAAAATCGGTGAAGAAATAAGAAAAATTTTATTAGATAAAAAAAAGATGGAACTTTCTTTTCACACTGAATTGCTCCTTTATTTGGCAGCTCGGACTCAATTGATTGAAGAAAAGTTAAAGAAAAATTTATTTGAATTTGATATTATTATTTGTGACCGCTTTTATGATTCAACTTTGGTTTATCAGGGTTATGCTTTGGGATTAGGAAAAATTGTTAAAAAATCAGTGGATATTTTTTCTTTAGGCATCAAACCTGATTTGACTTTATTTTTAGATGTAGCTGTTGAAGTTGGCTTAAAGAGATTAAAAATACCAGACAGGATTGAATCCCGCCCCTTATCTTTTCATAAGAAGTTAAGAACAGGATTTTTGAAATTAGCTAAAGCAGAGCCTGAGAGGATAAAAATAATTGATGCTTCAGGCAGCCTTGATCAGATTTATCAGAGAGTCAAAGAAGTTTTAATCAAAGAGAGAATTCCAATAATAAATAAATAATGTACGGGCACGGCATGCCGTGCCCGTACCTATCAACCGATGGAAAAATATGATGTTATTGTAGTTGGTGGAGGCCACGCTGGTATTGAAGCAGCTTTTGCATCCGCACAAATGAATTGTTCTGTACTGCTGGTTAGCCTTGACGTTGATTCGATTGGTAAACTTTCTTGTAATCCAGCGGTAGGGGGAGTTGCCAAAGGAGCATTGGTAAGGGAAGTGGATGCTTTAGGGGGTTTAATTGGTAAAATTACAGATGGTTGTGCCATTAGTTATAGAACCTTAAATAAAAGCAAAGGTAAGGCAGTTTGGGCAACTCGAGCCCAAGTTGATATGTTTGTTTATCCGCAATTAGCAAAGAAATTTCTAGAAGATAATAAGAATATAGATATTTTACAGGCAAAGGCAGAAGCACTTATCAGCAAAGGCCGAAAAGTTTTAGGCATAAAAACTAATCTTGGCCAAGATTTTTTTGCTGAATCTGTGATTATTGCTGCAGGTACTTTTCTAAAAAGCAAAATTCATATTGGTTTAAATTCTTTTTCTGGTGGCCGGATATCAGAAAGTTCAAGTGATAAATTATTTGATTCAATTAAAGCTTTAGGTTTTAAAACAAAACATTTTAAAACAGGAACTTGCGCCCGCCTAGACAAAAGGACAATTGATTTTAAAAAAATGCAGCAACAGCTTCCTGAAGAAGAAGTTTCTCCTTTTTCGTTTACCAATGAAAAAATTAATAAAAATAGAGCTAGTTGTTTTATTACGCATACGAACAAAAAAACCCATAAAATAATAAAAGATAATCTAAAATTATCGCCTCTTTATACCGGATTAATTAAATCTAGAGGTGTTAGATATTGCCCCTCTCTTGAAGATAAGATTGTAAAATTTCCTAATAAAGATAAGCATCAGATTTTTGTTGAACCTGAAGGTCTAAATTCATATGAAGTTTATCCCAATGGCATTTCAACTTCTTTACCTTTAGAGGTACAAAAAGATTTTATTCATTCAATAGCTGGTTTAGAGAAAGCAAAAATCATTAGACCAGGTTATGGGATAGAGCATGGTTTAATCGAAGCACGTCAGCTTTTTGCTAATCTTGAATCAGAAAAATATTCGGGATTATTTTTTGCCGGCCAAGTAAATGGAACTACCGGATATGAGGAAGCAGCTGCGCAGGGTTTAATTGCTGGGATAAATGCGGCCCTAAAATTAAAAAATAAAAAGCCATTTGTTTTAAAGAGAAACCAGGCTTATATGGGAGTTTTAATTGATGATTTGGTAAAAAAAGGAACTGATGAACCTTATAGAATGTTTACTTCCCGTTGTGAGTTTAGGCTTTCTTTGCGTGAAAGTAATGCTGATTTACGGCTGGGTAAAATTGGTTATCAACTAGGGTTATTAGACAAAAAAGAGTATCGACTGATAGAAAAAAAGCAGAAAAAAATAAATGAAATTACTGATAAATTAAAAAAGAAAAAAACTAAAAAAACAAATAATCAAAAGAATTTGTTTGAATTATTAAAGGAGCCAAGGGTAACTTTTTCACAAGTAAAAAGACAGATAAATGAAAATAAAATCTCTCCTGATGTTGGAGCTGAAATAGAAATATCTGCAAAATATGAAGGGTTTTTGCGCAGAGAAAAAGCGTGGCTTAAGGAATTGAAGAATTTAGATAAAGTTAAGCTGGCAAAGATAGATTATTTTCAAATACCTTCTCTTTCGGAGGAAGTTAGAGAAAAGTTAAATAAGTTTAAGCCAGA
>JAIPHQ010000059.1 GCA_021735115.1 Candidatus Omnitrophota bacterium | reverse complement strand
GATAAAATATTTATCTGGTCTAGGAAAAAAAATGGGAAAAATTAAAAATATTGATATTGCTAAAATAAGTGAGTCAGAATTGCTCGATTTAAAGATTTGTGATCTACCAGTTAAAATAGAAGATAGTTGGCTAGAGGATTGCATCAAACAGTTATATCAAGAATTAGATAAAAAAAAGATAAGATTTAAGCCGGCTTGTTATTTAGCTGATGAATGGTTAGCTCCTGATAAGGAACCTATTATTGGTATACCTTTCTTTTTAGCTCATCGACGCTTGGTAAAATTAGAGAAAAAAATGATGATTGAGGCCGAGGGCAGCAATCGACATTGGTGTATGAAGTTACTGCGTCATGAGACTGGCCATGCAATAAATTATGCTTATAAGTTATACCGGAGAAAGAAATGGAGAAAAATTTTTGGTAATTTTGGACAGGTTTACCCTGATACCTATCGATTTCGTCCCTACAGTAAAAGTTTTGTCAGGCATCTAGAAGATTATTATGCTCAGTATCACCCTGATGAAGATTTTGCGGAAACTTTTGCAGTTTGGTTGACGCCAGGCCTGAATTGGAGAAAAAAATATAAAGGTTGGAAAGCGTTGGATAAACTATTATATCTTGATGAAACAATGAATGAGATTAAAGATAAAGAACCTTTAGTTAAAAGAGGTAACAAGTATTGGCAGCATTCAAATATGAGGATTAAATTAAAAAACTTTTACAAAAAAAAGAAACATTACTATGCTGAGGATTTTCCTGATTTTCATGATGCTAATTTGAAAAAAATATTCCTAAAGGAAGATAATTGTCAAAAGAAAAAAGAAAGCCTTGAATCAGCAGCAAATTTTATTAAAAGATATAAGAAAGATATTTTAAACTCAACTGCTTTTTGGACGGGAGAAAAAAAATATATTATTTCAGATCTTATAAGTACAATAAGCAAAAGGGTTAAGGAATTAAAATTAGTAGTTGATGGAGCTGAAGATACAATTTTAACAGGGATATCGATATATATAACAACTTTGATAATGAATTATCTCCATACGGGCAGGTTCAGAAAATGAAGCCAAAAAAAATACTCTTACTTTTTGATTCTCCTTATTTAGTTAAAAGGGGCCATGATTTTAAAGAAGAATTTTCTGATTTTGATTGGGATACAGAAAGAGAAGTTTATAAGGCTTTACTTTCTTGCGGCTATGAAGTTAGGATGTTGGGGTTGTATAATGATATTAGCCTCTTGTTAGAAGAAGTGATAGATTTTAAGCCGGATATTATTTTTAATTTAGTTGAAGTTTTTGATCAAAAATCCCATCTTGATAAAAATGTAGCCTCAATCTTAGAGATGCTCCAAATTCCTTATACCGGTGCGTCTCCGAGAAGTTTATTGGTTTGTTGCGATAAGGGCCTAACCAAAACTATTTTAAATTTTCATAAAATTAAGGTACCCCAATTTTATACTTTTTACCGCAGAAGAAAAATCTGGCTTCCTAAGCGCCTAAATACTCCTTTAATCGTAAAACCCTTAAGTGATGAAGCTTCGCGTGGCCTTTCTCAGGCTTCAATTGTTGATTCGGAAGAATCTTTAGTTGAAAGAGTTAAGTTTATCCATGAGAGCATTGGTGATGATGCTATAGCAGAAGAATATATTGAAGGTAGAGAATTTTATGTAAGTGTTTTAGGAGCATACCGCTTACAAGTTTTACCCTTGCGGGAGTTAACTTTTGGAAAAATACCGGATGACGAACCAAAAATTGCTACATATAAAGCTAAGTGGGATTATGAATACCGCAAGCGCTGGCAGTTAAAAAATGTTTTTGCTAACAATCTTACTTCTGAATTAAAAAAAGAAATCGAAAGGGTTTGCAAAAGAGCTTATCGGGTTTTAAATATGAAAAGTTATGCACGTTTTGATATTAGGGTGACACAAGAAGGTAAAATTTACATCCTTGAGGCTAATGCTAACCCGTCTCTAGATCCTGATGATGAGTTGGCAGAATCTGCTAAAAAGGGTGGAATTCAATATAAAAATTTAATCGAAAAAATAATTGATTTTGCAATAAAACGTTAGGGAGGTTTTTATGGCAGGTGAGCTAGAAATTGACAATTTTAAGAATATGGGTGGTTCAGCAGTTCTTATAGTTGGTAAGGTAAAGTCTGGAAATGTTTTAGAAGGGGATGTAGGAAAAACCTATAAAGGAAAAAAATGTGCAGTGATAAAGATAGAAAAAAATGGTACGCGTATACCTAGAGCTGGTGAGGATGAAAGTATTAGTTTATGGATTAAATATATTGTGCCTACCGATATAGCTATTGGAGAATCTTTATTTTTTTAAGATGAATAAGTTAAGTATTTTATCTGTTATTTTTACACTAGTTATTAGTTTTAATCTTTTTGCTAATGATTTTAAACAAGCCGATTTAGCAGGTTCTTGGTATCCCAACAATCCAGAGCAAATAAGTTCTTTAATTAAAAATTATCTTTATCAAATCGATATTGATATTCCTACAGGAAAAATTATTGGAATCATTTCTCCTCATGCCGGCATTAGATATTCAGGAAAAATTGCTGCTTCTGGTTTTAAAGCATTAACTAACAAAAAAATTAATAAAGTTATAGTGGTAGGTTTTTCTCATCGGCTTAACTATGACAGAATAGCAATTTTAAAAAAATCTAGCTACAAAACACCATTAGGAGTTTTAACTATAGACGAAACTATATCAGATGAATTGGTTAATTTTCATCCAAAAATAGACTATGATTCCGGCCCATTCTACAAAGAAAACTCTGTAGAAATGATAATTCCTTTTATTCAAGTAAGTTTGGGAAGCCCTGAGATTGTTTTAATTGCAATTGGAAATCAAAGTTGGGAAAATTCTCAAATATTGGGTGAAGCTTTATATGAAATCTTAAAAAAAGAAGATAATTTTGTTATAGTTGCCAGTACAGATCTTTGTCATTATTTATCGCCAGAGCAGGTAGACATAGTTGACAGAGACACTGCTCGATTAATTCAAGAATTTGATCCAAAAAGATTGTATAATCAATGTATAAACAAAAATAAAATGTGTGGAACGGCTGCTGTGGTTGCAACTATGATTGCTTCAGAAAAGCTTGGGGCTGAAGAAGCAGTGATTCTATCGCGTTCTAATTCAGCTGCAATTATAAAGGGAAGCGAAAAAGCAGTTGGTTATTTAAGTGCAGTATTTTTAAAAAAAAGTAAAAGAAAGGGGTTAAATGCCATGGATGAACTCTTAACAAAAGATCAAAAAAATAAACTTATTCAAATTGTGCGTAAAACATTAAATCAATACATCAAAGAAGGCACCAAGTATCAACCTGAAGTTAAAGATAGTGAATTAAAAAAAGATATGGGGGTATTTGTTACTTTACATAAAAATAGTAGTTTACGTGGCTGTATCGGTAGCATTATAGCTAAAAACCCTCTTTATTTGGGGGCAAGAGATATGGCAATTGCAGCTTCAACCCAAGATCCTAGGTTTCCTCCGGTAGTTGAATCTGAGTTAGATAATATTGATATAGAGATCTCAGTTTTATCACCTTTAGAAAAAATTGATAATCCTGATAAAATTATTTTAGGTAAACATGGAGTATTAGTTAAAAAAGGATTTCGGTCGGGAGTATTTTTGCCTCAAGTTGCAGATGAAACTGGTTGGAATAAGAATGAGTTTATGAACAACCTTTGTGTTCATAAAGCCGGTCTTGAACCAGCTTGTTGGAAGACAGGTGGCTGTGATATTTTTATATTTAGTGCAGAGGTATTTAAAGAATAACTATCAGGCCCAAAATAATTAAGGTTAATCCGCCAATAATTTTTATAATTTTATTTATTTTTTTGTTTTTTGAAAATATTTCTGAAATTTTTGCCGTAAATACAATTATTAATAAAAGAGGTGATATAGTTGTACCTATGCCAAATATTATTGAATAAATAGCTGTCTGAGCTGGGTTATTAGATATAATTGCAATATAATTTAAGATTCCAAAAAGAGGTAGACAGGGTGAGAAACCAACTAAAAAACCCATAATAGCAATATTTTTAATATTTTTTTTATGAATTATTTGACAGATTCGATTTGGGTTATCTTTTTTGTAAAAAAGAGTGGCTATTCCAATTAAGATAATAAAGATAGCTAATATTTTATAAATAAATAAAGAATATTTTGAAAGCAGAGAAAAAGAAAATAAATTTATAATTTTTACCCAAACTACTGCCAAGATCATATAGCTTATAATTTTACAAATTGAAAAGATTAAATAAGAAAGTGAAGAATTTTTAATGTCTCTGTTATAGATTACTGAGTAACCAGTAAGTAGTGGAGCACAAAAACTAAGGCAAGGCCCAGATCCTAAAATAATTCCGCTAATAAATAAATAGTAAATATTATGAATCATTAAGTTATTATAATCAAAATGTGACTATATTGTCTATGGCAATTTTTATAATCTTAGGCTTAACAGGTTCTATTTATCAATTAGTTTTATTGCGGGAGTTTACTTTTTCTATTGCCAAAAATGAACTTTCTTTAGTTGTGGCAATAGGGGTATGGATTATTTTTTGTTCTTTAGGCAGTTTAGCTGGCCGAAAAATAAGATTTTTGAGATTGGGGTACCTCCCTTTTTTGTATTCATTAATTTTTTATATGACTGTTACCTTAATTCATTCGATAAAAAGAATGGTTGGGTTGAATTATTATGAGATGGCTAGTTTTGGTTTTATTGCAGCTTCTGCGTTTATTTTTTTTGGTGCTATAGGTTTTTTAATCGGTTACTCCTTTTCCTTGTTTTCTCGGAACTATCTTGATCAAAATATCTATTCTTTTTCTACCTTTGCTAAATTTTTTGGCTGGGAAGCATTAGGTTTTTTTGTTGGTGGGATTGTTTTTACCTTTTTTTTAGCTAGTTATCGTAACCCATTTGGTTTTTTAGTTTTACCGTTTATTTTTTATTTTTTTACTCCAACCAGATTAAAGAAAAAAATAATTTTTATTATTTTTATAATAATTTTAACTTTTTTTGCAACGCAAAACTTTAAAAAGTTGATTGAGTCGGAATTTACGGGAGCTAAAATTGAATTTTATAAAGGAACTCCTTATGGGCCGATCATTAAAACTCAAAAAAATAAAGTTAATTCTTTTTATGTAAACGGTTCTTTAGTTGGCTCATCTGAAGACCTACCTTGGGATGAAAAATTTATTCATACTACTTTGTCGGCGCTAGAGGAGCCAAAGGATATATTGTTTATTGGTTCTTCTTTTTCATACCAGTTATCAGAAATTCTAAAATATAAATTCAAAAGTTTAGATTACGTAAATTTAGATGAAACTACTGTGAAATTAATGCAG
>JAIPHQ010000058.1 GCA_021735115.1 Candidatus Omnitrophota bacterium | reverse complement strand
ATTCCGGAAAAATAGAAAAGCTAAAAAAAAGTTTAACCAACAAATTAAACAATAAATATTCTTCTGCTTTACTCCATACCCGTTGGGCTACTCACGGCAAACCAATCAAATTAAATGCTCATCCTCACAAAAGTTTTAAGAATAATATTCATGTTGTTCATAATGGAATTATAGAAAATTATCTTGAGCTAAAAAAAAAGTTAAAGAAAAAAGGGTGTAAATTTAGAAGTGATACAGATTCAGAAGTGGTAGCAAATTTAATTGCTAGTTTTTATAAAGGTTCAATAGAAGGAGCTGTATTTTCTGCGGTAAAAAAGCTTAAAGGGGCTTTTGCTTTAGGTGTTTTATCTGAGTCTGAGCCGGATAAAATTATAGCAGTCCGGCATAAAAGTCCGCTTTTGGTTGGAATTGCGGCTGGAGGGTTTTTTCTTGCCTCAGACCTACCAGCTATAGTTTCACTAGCTAAGGAAGTGGTTTATCTAAAAGAAAAACAAATTGCTGTGCTAGGTACAAAAAAAATGAAACTTTATGATTTTAATGGGAAAAGGGCAAGAGTAAACAAAGAAAAGATAAACATAAAAACAGTATCAACTAACAAAAAAGGTTTTAAGCATTTTATGCTTAAAGAAATTTACCAACAACCAAAAGTATTAAAAGATACTTTAGATATTTACACAAAAGGCAATCAAATTAATTTTGATCAGTTAAAACTAACTAAAAAATATTTAAAAGGAATAAAAAATATTTTTATTACTGCCTGTGGTACAGCTTTTCACGCTGCTTGTGTAAGTAAATATTTTTTAGAAAAGCATACCAATATTAAAGTAGAAGTTGATACTTCTTCAGAGTTTCGTTACCGCGATTTTAATGTCAGCAAAGGAGATTTATTTATTGCTATCTCTCAATCAGGAGAAACCGCAGATACTTTAGCAGCTTTAAAAAAAGCAAAAAAAAGAAAAGCAAAAATATTATCGGTTTGCAATGTTGTTGGCTCTAGCTTGGTCAGAGAAAGCGATAGTTTTATCTATACCCCAGCTGGTCCAGAGATTGGTGTTGCCTCAACTAAAGCTTACACAACCCAATTAATGTGTCTTTATTTGTTTTGCCTGCATTTAGCCACCATAAAAAATACTATATCAAAAATAGATAAAAACAATATACTAAAAGAGTTATCTAGAATACCCTTTTATCAGAAAAAAATCTTAAAACAAAGCAAAAAAATAGCGATAATTGCTAAAAAGTTTTCAAAGATGGGGTGTTTTCTTTTTTTAGGCAGAGGTATAAATTTTCCTTCTGCCTTAGAAGGAGCCCTTAAGTTAAAAGAGATATCTTATATCCCGGCTGAAGGCTATCCGGCTGGAGAGATGAAGCATGGGCCGATTGCTTTAATTGATGAATACCGTGCCGTAGTTTGTATTGCCCCTATGGATAACCTTCATGAAAAGATGGTTTCTAATTTACAGGAGATAAAAGCGCGCAAAGGAAAAATTTTAGCCATAATTAATCCGAGTGATACTAAAATCCCTTCTTTTTCAGATCAAATAATTTATATTCCTAAACTCAAGTTTCAAGAAATATCACCTTTGTTGGTGGCAGTAGCCTTACAATTATTTGCTTATTCGGTGGCGAAAAATTTAGGAGCAGAAATAGACCAGCCGCGCAATTTAGCTAAGTCGGTAACAGTCGAATAAATGTTATATATAGTTCCAACTCCTATTGGGAATCGAGAAGATATAACCTTAAGGGCCATACGTGTTTTAGAAGAGGTTGATCTTATTTTAGCTGAAGACACTCGTAAAACGGGCACTTTGATAAAACACTTCAATATAAAAAATAAATTAATTAGTTTTTACGAACATAATGAAACAAGAAAAACTTCTCAAGTTATAAACGAGCTAGAAAAGGGTAAACAAATAGCTTTAGTATCAAGTGCCGGGACTCCTACTGTTTCTGATCCGGGGTTTAAATTGGTAAGAGAGTGCAGGCAAAGAAAGATTGGAATCATTTCTTTACCGGGTCCTTCCAGCATCATTACGGCGCTTTCAACTAGCAGTATAAGTTCCGATAAGTTTACTTTTTTTGGTTATTTGCCCAGAAAAAAAACAGCTAGGCTAAAGTTTTTTTCACAAATTTTAAATTGGCCGACAACTTGTGTTTTTTTTGAATCTCCTTACCGTATTTTATCGACATTAAACGAGCTAGAAAAAGTTTTAGGAGAAAGAAAGATAACAGTTTGCCGGGAGCTAACTAAAAAATTTGAAGAAGTTTTTGAATCCAACCTCAAGGAAGCAGTTGAGCATTTTAGCAAAAAGAAACCAAGGGGAGAATTCACTTTGGTCTTGTCTTCTGCCCAATAGATAATTTAACTTTTTATCCTTGACAGAAAAGAGTATGCATAATACTATTATGCTAGCCTTTAAGCTGGTCCAGTGAGGCTAGCAAGGAATATTATGAAAGATAAAAGTAAAGAAAAAATAGTTTTAACTTGCCAAGACATAGAAAAAACTCTTCTTAGGCTTTCTCATCAAGTTTTAGAAAAAAATCCAAACCCAAAAAATATAGCTTTAGTTGGAATTCAAACCCGAGGGGTACCGCTAGCTAAAAGAATCAAAACAATAATTGAAGGGATAAATAAGATAAGCCTGCCTTTAGGGGAGCTTGATATTACGCTTTATCGAGACGATTTAACCACAATTGGGCCAAATCCAATAGTTAAAAAAACTGCTATTAATTTTGATATTCAAGGAAAAATAATAATTTTAGTTGATGATGTTTTATCTAGCGGCAGGACCATTCGAGCCGCGTTAGATCAAATTATAGATTTTGGCCGACCTGATAAAATTCAACTTTTAACTTTAGTAGATAGGGGCCATAGGGAGCTTCCTTTTCGGGCTGATTTTGTCGGCAAGAATATTCCTACCGCAAAAGATCAAATTGTGGAGGTAAGATTAAAAGAAATAGATTTTCAAGATAAGGTAATTTTAAAAGAGAATAAATAATGAAGTGGCAAAAAAAAGATTTACTAGGCCTAAGAGACTTAAAGAAAGAAGAGATAAAAATTTTATTAGAGACAGCCGCATCTTTTAAAGAAGTTACCACACGGCAGATTAAAAAAGTTCCAGCTTTACGCGGAAAAACTATAGTTAATTTATTTTATGAGCCTTCAACTAGGACAAGGGTTTCTTTTGAAGTGGCGGCAAAAAGGTTATCTGCAGATGTAATTAATATTGCCGCTGAATACTCAAGCGTACGGAAAAACGAAACCCTTAATGATACAGGGCGAAATATTGAAGCTTTAAAAGCAGATATAATTGTGGTAAGGCATAATGCAGCTGGAGCAGCAGCAATGCTTTCTCGACACCTAAATATAGGTGTAGTAAATGCTGGAGATGGATGGCATGAGCATCCTACTCAGGCTTTATTGGATCTGTTTACTTTAGTTGAAAAAAGGGGCAAAATTGAAGGATTAACTGTAACTATTGTTGGAGATATTGCTCACTCTCGAGTAGCCCGCTCAAATATTTGGGGTTTAACTAAGTTAGGAGCAAAAGTTATAGTTTGTGCTCCGCCCATGCTGATTCCAGTTGAAGTTGAAAAGATGGGTGTTTCTGTAATTTCAAATATAGATGAAGCCTTATCTCAATCTGATGCAGTAAATGTATTAAGAATGCAGTTTGAAAGAGATGAAAACACAGCTTTCCCTCGGAAGCTAGATTACTTTAAAAATTATGGAATTACTCAAGAACGCATTGAAAAAACCAATAAAGAGATAATAGTTATGCATCCAGGACCCATTAATCGCGGCATTGAAATATCCTCTGAAGTTGCAGATGGGCCAAATTCGGTTATTCTAGATCAAGTTACAAATGGTATTGCAGTTAGAATGGCAGTTTTATATCTTATATCTGGAGCAAGGAAAAAATGAAAACTTTAATCAAAAATGCAAAAATAGTTGGAGTTGACTCTGGTCGGTCAAAAGAAGGCGACATTCTAATTGATTCAGGCAAGATAGTAGATATAAATTATACCAAGAGCTGCAAAAGTGCTGATAAAGTTATAGAAGCTGCAGGAAAGATAGTAATGCCGGCGCTTATAGATATGCATGTTCATCTACGTGAACCGGGTAGAGAGGATAAAGAAGATATTAAAACTGGTACCCGAGCAGCTTTGGCTGGTGGCTTTGGTGCTGTATTAGCTATGCCGAATACAGAACCGGCCATAGATTCTAAAGAAATTGTAAAACGTCTAAAAGATAAGATAAAAAGAGAAGCTTATGTTGATGTTTTTCTTTCGGCGGCGATAACTAAAGGGAGAAAAGGTGATGAGCTTAGTGATATAGAAGGATTGGCTAAAGAAGGCATAAAGGCTATAACTGATGATGGTGATTCAGTTGAAAGTAGCCAATTAATGTTGGAAGCTTTAAAAAAAGCAAAGAAAAATAATATTATTGTAATCTGTCACAGCGAAGATAAAGCTTTATCAAAACAAGGAGTTTTAAATTTAGGTTTTAGTTCAACTTGCCTTGGTTTAAGGGGAATACCCAAGTCAGCAGAATTTATGAGAATAGATAGGGATATAAAGTTAGCAAAACAAGCTGACGCAAAAGTACATATCGCTCATGTAAGTTGCAAGGAATCAGTAGAAATAATTGACAAGGCGAAAAAACAGGGAGTGAAGGTGTCAGCAGAAACCGCTCCACATTATTTTTCCTTATCTGAAGAAGATCTTTGGGATTTTGATACTAACAAAAAGATTAATCCACCCTTGCGCAATAAAGAAGATGTTTTGGCGATTAAACAAGCTTTAGCTGATGGTGTAATTGATGTGATTGCTTCTGACCATGCTCCACACACAGAAAACGAAAAAGATATTGAGTTTGAAAGAGCTGAATTTGGAACAATCGGGTTGGAGACAGAGCTAGCGGTGGCTTTTACAGAACTTATTAAAAAAAATGTTTTAAATTGGGAAGAGCTAATTGATAAGTTTTTAATTAATCCTGCTAAAATTTTAGGTATTAAAAAAAGTTTAATTAAAGTTGGAGCTAGTGCAGATTTAATTATCTTTGATCCTAACAAAGAGCAGAAAATATCTAAAAAAAGTTTTTATTCTAAATCTAAAAATTCTTGTTTTTTAGGTAGAAAATTGCAGGGGAAAATAGAAAAAGTTTTTTATAAGGGAAAGTAAGTCCCTGTAGCTCAATGGATAGAGCGTTGGCCTCCGGAGCCAGAAATGCAGGTTCGACTCCTGCCAGGGACATTATCAAGGTTAAAGGTTAAAGGATAAAGGTTAAAACTCATGTTAAATGTAGCAGTGATTGGGGGAGCAAGTTGTTCAAAAGAAGCTTACAAAATAGCAGAAGCTGTTGGTGAGCTTATTGCTAAAGAGGGTTGGGTTCTAATTTGCGGGGGTGGTCCTGGTGTTATGGAAGCAGCTTGCCGAGGGGCAAAAAAACAAGAAGGGCTTACTGTGGGCATTTTACCTTCTTATGATGGGCATGAAGCTAACTCTTATTTAGATGTTAAAATACCTACAGGTCTTGGTTTTATTCGAAATACTTTAGTGGTGAGGGCGGCAGATTATTTAATTGCTATTGATGGAAAATACGGAACTCTTTCTGAAATTGGTTTTGCTTTATCTGAAGGTAAGATAGTGGTAGG
>JAIPHQ010000057.1 GCA_021735115.1 Candidatus Omnitrophota bacterium | reverse complement strand
ATTATTTCTACCTACCACCCACCAATTAACCAGTTATTAGTTTATGTTTTTTTAGGACACTTTTAAGTTTAGTTAAATTCTTTTTATCCATCTTGCAAAGAGGTAATCTAAAATTACCTTCAATAAGCCCCATAAGACTCAAGGCAGTTTTAACAGGAATAGGATTGGTCTCGATGAATAATACCTTAATTAAATCATAAAGCTCTAACTGTATTTTTTTTGCTTTCTTTATATCACCCTTTAGAAAACTTTCAGTCAACTGATGAGTAGCCTTTGGTGCAATATTAGCTACAACCGAGACTACTCCTGAACCACCTATTGACATAATTGGTAAAATTATTTGATCATTTCCTGACAAAAGGGAAAAACCTTTTGGGACCTTAGACATAATTTCTGTAGCTTGAGACAAACTTCCCGACGCTTCTTTTATTCCTACAATATTCTTACAGCTATTAGCAATTTCTACTACAGTTTCAGGTAATATATTTACTCCGGTCCGGCCAGGAACATTATAGATAATGATTGGAATATTAACTACGTTAGATATTTTTCTAAAATGCTGAATAAGCCCAGATTGTGTAGGTTTATTATAATAGGGCGTTATAACCAAAGCATAATCAGCCCCCGCTTTTTTAGCATATTTGGTTAAATCCAAAGCTTCATCAGTAGAATTAGATCCGGCTCCAGCAATAATCGGCACCTTGCCTTTTGCTTCATCTACCGCAATACTAATTATTTTTTTATGTTCTTGATGAGTTAAAGTTGCACTTTCACCAGTGGTACCGCAAACTAAAATTCCGTCTGTCTTATTCTTTATATGCCAATTAATCAAAAACCTAAGTTTATCTTCATCTATTGATCTGTTTCTTTTAAATGGAGCAACTAAAGCTACCATACTTCCCTTAAGCATAAACATCCTCCCATTAAAAATGTTATTATTTAGCGAATACCTTTATTTTCAAGCTGGCCCTCATAAACAATAAAAGCTTTCCCCTCAAACCATACATCTTCAGCCTGATCTTTGCCCAGTTTAAAAGCAGCCGTTAAAACCTCTCCACCTTTTGTTTGTATCCTAATTTTCTGCCTTTGCCCAACCTTATTATTTTTAGTTTGTCTTTTTATAGAATAAAAAATAGCTGAGGCAATACTACCTGTGCCGCAAGCTAAGGTTTCTGCTTCAACTCCTCGTTCATAAGTTCTAATTTTAATTTTTCCATTATCTAGAGGTTCAACGAAATTAACATTGGTACCTTCAGGAAAAAATTGTTTATGGTATCTTATCGGCCGGGCAATTCTTTCTACTTCCATATCATCTAGGCCCTCTACAAATATAACCACATGAGGAACCCCAGTATTTATAAAATTAACTTTAACCTTACGGCCCAAAATATTAAGCGGTATATCTTCAAATAAGCCAAAAGGCTTGGTGACTTTTGCTTTTACTCGCGCATAAATTAAATTTTTTTCTTTTTTTACCTTATTTGTCAAGTTAGCTTCAATAATTCCTGCCTTTGTATCAAACTTTATCTTTTTATTGCATCCTAAATTAGCCGAATATGCCTTCCAAAGAGCCACACATCGAGCTCCATTGCCGCACATTTGTGCTTCTGTACCATCAGCATTAAAAATCCTCATTTTAAAATCACTTTTTTTTGAAGATTCAATAACTAACAAGCCATCAGCTCCTATTGCCTGTTTTCTTATGCAATACTTTTTCGCAAAAGCAGAAAGATACTTTTTGCCTTTATCTTTTAAAAACTTATTTTTATCAATTAAGATAAAATCATTACCCGAAGCTTGTAATTTATAAAACTTTATCTTGCTCATAGATTATAATATTTTAGATAATTCTTTCTTTTTTAACCAAATCTTGATAATTCTCTCTTTCTTTTATTTTGTAAGATCTTTTGCCTTTAACCAAAATTTCCGAGCCGCGGCACCTAGAATTATAGTTGGAACTCATCGAAGCTCCGTAGGCTCCTGCACCAAAAACAGCTAAATATTCACCTTCAGATACTGAAATTTTGCGGTTTTTTCCTAAAAAGTCCCCGCTTTCACAAATCGGCCCTACTACATCAGCTGCTTTACCTTTCTTTAAAGATTTCTTTTTATTAATCGGAGCTATCTTATGATAAGCATTATACAAAGAGGGCCTGATAAAATCATTCATTGCAGCATCAACCACGATAAATCTCTTATTATAACTTTCTTTGTTATATAAAACTTTAGTTACCAATATTCCTGCATTTCCCATGATAAACCTACCCGGCTCAAGTATTACCTTAAGGCCAATACTTTTTAGCAAAGGCAATATATTTTTAGCAAATTCTTTAGCAGTCTGAGGTTTTTCATTATCATAAATAACCCCTAAACCACCTCCAATATTTAAAAACTCTAAACTTTTAATTTTAGGCAATTGCTTAAGAAATTTCTTTGTTTTCGAAAGAGCAGAAACAAAAGGCGAACTTTCTGTAATTTGTGACCCAATGTGAAGGTGAATTCCAGATATAATAAGATTTTTATATTTACCTGCCGCAAGTAAAACTTCTCTTGCACTCTTTTTATCAATACCAAATTTTGTTTCCTTTTTTCCAGTAGTAATATACCTATGAGTTTTTGACTCTACATCAGGATTGAGCCTGAGAGAAACTTTAACCTTTTTACCCAACTTTTTAGCAATTTTATCTATCCGTTTTAATTCATTTATTGATTCGACATTAAACATAAAGATGTTTTGGATAATTGCTTCTTTAATCTCTTTTTCAGTTTTTCCTACCGAAGCATAAACAATTTTTTTAGGATTGCACTTTACTTTTTTAGCCCGATAAAGTTCGCCTCCTGAAACTATATCTAGGCCGGCACCGGCTTTAATTAAGAGCTTTAAAATAGAAAGGTTTGAATTTGCCTTTACTGAATAACAAATTAAAGGTTTTATTTGGCTAAAAGCATTTTTTAGTTTAGAAAAATGTTCAAATATAGTTTTTTGGCTATAGATAAAAAGTGGAGTATTGTACTGCTTTACTATTTTTTTGACCGGAGTTCCTTCACAGTATAAAGTACTATTTTTGTATTTAAAATAATCCATAAATTTGGGTAATTTTAAGATTTATTGGAAGAAGTACGCTTTTTTTTAGGTAAAGACTTTTTTGATGCTATAGCGTATTCGGGTGTCATTATCTTTTTTATTTCTTTAGAAGTTAACTTTTTATGAAATTTAGCTAAATTAATATCATCCATCTCTTTAATTTTTATATTTTTATCTTCCGAATACCGTATTAATCTGCCTATTATATCATGAGCAACCCTAAAAGCAACGTCTTTATTGACCAAAAACTCCACAAGCTCGGTAGCATACAATTCTTGATCTTCTAATGCTTTAGCTATTCGGTCCTTTTTTACCTTAACCCCTTTTAAGAAATCACACAAAACACCAAGTTCAGCCTCAATTGTTTCAGTTGATGAAAACAGGGGTTCTTTATCCAACTGCATATCCCGGTTATAAGTCAAAGGGATCCCTTTCATTGTAGTTAAAATTGATACTAAATTTCCATAAATTTTTCCGCAACTACCCCTTACTAATTCTAAAAAGTCAGGATTTTTCTTATGCGGCATTAAAGAAGACCCAGTACAAAATTCCTCCGGTAAATCAAAAAAATTAAATTCTTTAGTTGAATAGAGAATAAAATCTTCAGCCAAACGGGATAAATGCATCTGTAAAATAGATAAAATATTTAAAAACTCAATAACAAAATCCCGGCTAGCAACATTATCTAAAGAGTTTTTAACAGTTTTAGACCTTCCTTCTTTTATCCCCGGCTTAATATTTTTTAAAAACTTTTTTATTCCTTCAGAATAAGCAGATTTAGGGATAGCGCTTCCAGCTAGAGCTCCTGAACCAATATAGATTGAAGATTTTTTTACAAAGTTATCAAGCCTTTGGAAATCCCTTTCAAACATACAAAAAAAAGCTCCAGTATAATCTAGAAAAGATACAATTTGGGCTCTTTGGGTGTGAGTATAACCGGGCAAAGTAACATCCCTGTATTTATTGCCTAAATAATTTAAAGACGATAAAACCACATTCAAAAGACTTAATATGTATACACCCTCTTTATAACAATACCATTTTTGATCAAAAACAACTTGATCATTGCGGGAACGTAAAGTGTGTAGTTTTTGAGCCAAGTCTCCTAATTTTTCTTCCATCCGATTTTGGATATCAGTATGGATATCTTCTGAATTACTATCCGGCTTAAAATCACCTCTCTGGACCTCTTTAAAGATGTCAGTTAATCCATCTGTTAATTTTTTAGCTTCACTTTTATTTAAAATTCCTGCTTCGCATAAAGCAGTAGTATGGATAATTGAATGATAAATATCATATTCGGCTAATTTCCAATCAAAATCAATTGATTTTTGAAAACGAAAAAAATCTTTACTTATCTTCTTCTTAAACCTACCGCCCCACATCTGTTTACTCATTTTTATTTACCTCTCCTAAAAGGATTTGCTAATATATTTATAAATCCTTCTGCCCATTCTTTAGAAAATGAATCTTTTTTACCATAGGTAGCCAAACTTTTTTTGTATTGAGAATATTTCGAGCTTCGTTTTAAAGTAGTGATATTTCCTTTGTATAGCTTAAACTGAACTTTACCTGTTAATTTATTTGAAGATTCTTCTAAAAAAGCATCTAGAGAATTTTTTAATTCATAAAACCAAAACCCACGGTAAACAAGCTCAGCATAACGTTTTGCAATAATTTTTTTAAACTCTAACATCTCTTTGGTAAAAACTAATTCTTCTATCTCCGCTAAAGCTTTATATAGAATCCAAGCTGCCGGAGCCTCATAAATTTCTCTAGATTTTATTCCCACCACCCTATCTTCGACTAAATCAGTCCGTCCAATTGCATACTTGCCGCCGATTTTATTTAATTTTTCTATTAAATTAGTTAATTCAATAGGTTTTTTATTTATTTTTACTGGCTTTCCTTTAAAAAACTCAATTTCTAATTTTTCTGATTTTTCTGGAGCCTTTTGAGCTGACTTAGTTAAAATATAGGCTTCTTCCGGAACACTATTACCTAAATCTTCTAATAAACCTGCTTCAATACTTACTCCCCAAATATTTTTATCAATACTATAAATTTTATTTTTTGTAGATTCAACGGATATATTATTCTTTTTTGCATAATCAATCTCTTCTTCCCGAGAATTCAACTCCCAACTGCGTAAAGGAGCAATAATTTCTAGTTCCGGAGCAAGAGACTTAACTGCTAATTCCAGCCTTATCTGGTCATTGCCCTTACCACTGCAGCCGTGAGCAACAAATTTAGCATTTTCTGATTTGGCAATTTCAACTAAATATTTTGCAATTAAAGGCCGGCCCAAAGCAGTGCTAAGTAAATATTTATTTTGATATAAAGCACCGGCTTTAAGTGCTGGTAGAATATAGTTTTGCGAAAATTCTTTTCTTAAGTCTTTAACATAAACCTTAGAAGCTCCACCTTGCTTAGCTTTAGCTTTTATTTCTTTTGGTAGAAACTCGCTGCCTAAATTAGCTGAAAAACAAATAACTTCAAAACCTTTATCTTGTAACCACCTAAGGCAACAAGATGTATCTAGGCCGCCAGAATATGCTAAAATTAATTTTTGTTTTTTCATTTTTCCCAAATAAAAATAAG
>JAIPHQ010000056.1 GCA_021735115.1 Candidatus Omnitrophota bacterium | reverse complement strand
CTAGGCCCCAGATTAAAAATTTAATAACTTTTAAAATACCGGTTAAACTATTTTGGAATGATTCAGTACGGCCAACTTTTCGGGCATATGAACTAAAACCAAAATCAACTAACCGGATACTAATTAAAATAGTAAGTATAGTAAGGACAAAAATAACAAGTATTTCCACTACCTTATCTAACGTTTTTGGTAATTCTAAATATTGAATAGCAACATATAATGAAACAAGATAAAGAAAAGGAACTATTTTTTTCTCTAAAATGTTAATTAAAAGGTCATCAATCAAAGTAGCAGTTTTCTTAGTCAAACCCTTTATTTTTTTTATCACGACTAAACTAATGATCTTTATCAATAGAAAAAAACCAATAAATATACCTAACGAAATTAGGTAATTTAAGACGCTATTCTTAAAAAATACTTTATCTAAAATTACATTAATTGTATCCATAGTTAAATCACCTTACCCCTTGCATATCTTTTTCGAGCAAATTTGTAAAATTTAATTTTTGCTCATCTAGAACTTCTTTTAGCTCAAGTTCAGTAACAAAACCAAGCTCTTTTAAAACTTTTCCCGTAACGATACCTTTTCTCCAATGAATATCTAAAGCTTCGTCTAACTGTTCAGGCGAAACTATATTTTTATCAATTAGAATTTGCCCTAAAGGTTTATAGGATCCTCTATTTCTTTTCTTGTTTATTTGAATTGATTGACCATTGGATATTTTTGTATCCCTTCGATCAGCCATATAACAACTCTTTGGAGTTTTCTTTAAAAACTTTTTAACTTCGGATATTCTTTCATTAAGTTGGATCATATTCTCAACAGTAGAATTTGAATCTTTATTTACAATTGCCAATGATACACTCATTAAAGGGACTTCACGCACCTTACGGTTACGGTCGTGAGTTACCACAAACCCAGATTCTCTAGCTTCATCAGCATAATGAAAAGGAATTATATTATCAAAAAGCTGAATAAAGTAACTGCAAATCTTTTCATATTTATCCGGAGTAGTAACAAAAGCAAAGTCATCTCCTCCAATGTGGGAAACAAAATCATCTTTGCCTCCAGCTTTAGTTACAGCAAGTTGCAACATATAAGCAGTCTGAACTATTACCTTATCTCCTCTTTGATAACCATAAAGATCATTAAAAGATTTAAAGTTATCAATATCTACATAACAAAAAGAAAAATGTTCTTTTTTCTTAAAATTATCTTTAACTATATCTTCTAAAATTCTTGCTCCGGGAAGGCCGGTTAAAGTATTAGCATTAATACTATGCTTGGCCCGGCGCAAAGCTATTTCAATCCTCATGCGAAGATCAAGTGGGTCAGGAGGTTTAATTAAATAATCATCAACTCCTTGTTTTACCCCTAAAAGCTGATTGCGTAGATGTCGTTTATTAATTAAAGTTATAACTGGAACAAACGTGGTAAGAAAATCATTTTTGAGGCGCTTGCAAATATCAAGCTGCGTACTGCGAGCAGATTGTACATCTACAACTATTACATCAGGAGCAATACCCTTAATTCTTTTTAAATCATATAGTTCTAACTTTTTCTCTGATGGTTTTTGGAGGTAAACTTCATAACCCCAACCATCAAAACAAAAATTCAAAACTTCTTTTAGTTTTTGATCAGAAGAAATAATCAAGATCTTGCGGGTTTTATCCATAATGACTAATTATAACACAATATATAGAAAAATTTAAGCTTCTTTTTCCTCTTTTTTAGTTTCAATTACTTTTTGAGCAATTTTATCTGGAACCGATGCATATTTTTTTAGCTGCATTGAACAATTTGCCCGGCCATTGGTAAGTGAACGAAGATCAGTAACATAACCAAACATCTCAGACAAAGGAACTTCAGATTGGATCATTTTTTGTTTTCCTTTTGGGTCTACTCCTAATACATTTCCTCTTTTTGAAGATATATAACTTACCACATTACTTAGATAATCTTCTGGAGTTATTACCTCTAAATCCATTATCGGCTCAAGCAAAGAAGGTTTACAATCCATAAAAGCTTTTTTAAAACATTGTCTTGCTGCTATTTTAAATGCCATCTCTGATGAATCCACTTCATGAAAAGAACCATCCGCTAGGTTCACTTTTACATCAATTATCGGATAGCCTGCATAAACTCCTTCTGATAAAGCTTCAACCACACCTTTTTCTACTGCCGGTATAAATCCGGCAGGGATTGCTCCACCTTTAATGCTGTTTGTAAAATTGAAACCCTTACCTTTTTCGTTAGGAGAAAGATCTAAGATAACATGGGCATATTGTCCCCGGCCACCAGATTGTTTAATATGTTTATACTCTTGTTTAGTACTTGCAGAAATTGTCTCTCGATAAGCAACTTTTGGCTCCCCTACCTCAACTTCTACTCCGAATTCCTCTTTGAGCCGGTTTACAATAATATCTAAGTGAAGTTCTCCCATTCCCGAAAGAATAGTCTCTGATGTTTCGCGATTAGTAGATGCTTTAAAAGTAGGATCTTCACTTGAAAGCTTCGCTAAAGCCTTAGATAATTTATCTTGATCAGAACGACTTTTTGGTTTAACACTAATTGAAACCACTGGTTCTGAAAACTCTATAGATTCTAAAATTATCGGGTTTTCTAAATTGGTAAGAGTATCCCCGGTTAAGGTATCACCTAAACCTACTACTGCAGCAATATCTCCGGTAAATACGGCTTGACGGGCTTCCCTTTGATTAGCATGCATCTGCAAAATTCTTGAAACTCTTTCTTTTTTACCTTTTGTTACATTGTAAACATAAGTCCCCTGTTTTAAAACTCCTGAATAAACACGAATATAAACGAGTTTACCTATATGTTTATCGGTTTGAACCTTAAAAGCTAAAGCTGAAAACGATTCACTATCAGATATCTTTCTTTTTACTATCATTTCTTTATCGTCCGGTAAAACTCCTTCTACAGGCGGTAAATTAGCTGGCGAAGGAAGATAATCCACTATACCATCTAATAAAGATTGCACTCCTTTGTTTTTTAAAGCAGTTCCGCAAAAAACCGGCACAAGTCGACAGGCTAACACACTAGTTCGAATAGCTTGTTTTAACTCAGCTTCTTCTATAGAATCGGGAGATTTAAGATATTTTTCCATAAGCTGATTGTTTTCAGAAGCAATTTCTTCTAATAAATGCATCTTTGCCTCTTTGGCTTGATTTTTTAAATCATTAGGAATATCTTTAATTTCAAAATTTTCTTTACTTAATTCATCTTGATAATAATAAGCCTTCATCTGAATTAAATCAATAACTCCCTTAAAATCCTCCTCTTTACCGATGGGAATTTGTAACAAAATTGGTTTTGCCCCTAACTGTTTTTTCATCTGAGCCACTACACTATAAAAATCTGCTCCCATCCGATCCATTTTATTAATAAAAGCAAGTTTGGGCACCTTAAACTTTTCTGATAAAAACCAAACTTTTTCTGCTTGAGGTTCAACCCCACCTACAGCACAAAATACCGAAACTGCACCATCTAAAACCCGCAAGGAACGCTCCACTTCAGCAGTAAAATCAACATGGCCGGGGGTATCAATAACATTGATTCTTTTTTGACGCCAATTACAGGTAGTGGCAGCTGAAGTGATAGTAATTCCCCTCTCTTGCTCCTGCTTCATCCAATCCATCACCGAAGCCCCATCATGAGTTTCACCTATCTTATGAGAACGCCCGGTATAAAAAAGAATTCTTTCAGTTAAAGTAGTTTTACCAGCATCAATATGAGCCATGATCCCAATATTTCGGATACTATCTAATTGATACTTTCTCTGGGGCTTTTCCTCTTCCTCTTTTTTCTGCCTGGCCTTTTCCTTTTCGGATTTATCATTTCGAATTTCAGATTTCTCTTCCTTCTCTTCTTGCTTCTTTACTTCTTTCTTCTCTGTCCCTTTTCCAGGCTTAGATTTTGTATCTACCGCTTGTTCTTTATCTGTTTCAACTTCTTTTTCTTCCTTTGGCCCTTCTTCCTTATCTTCTTTCTTCCCTTCTTCTTCCTTCTTTTCTTTCTTCTCTTCCTCTGCTTCTTCCCCATCTGCTTCTTCGTCTTCTCGTCTTTCGTCCTTCGTCTTTTCGGTTCTTGCTTCTTTGCTTTTTTCCCTTTCCACCTCTTTATCTCTTTGTTTTTCTGGCTCTTCTTCCCCCTTTTCGGATTTCTCATTTCGGATTTCGGATTTATCTGCCTCCCCTTCTTCTCCTCTCAATCGATGCAGCAGCTTTATCCTTTCTTTATCTAGATTAACTATTTTTTCTTGTTTTAGGCTTAATTCTTTTTCTTTTAACTCTAATTTTTCTCTCAATTCATTATACTTTTCTTTTAATTCTGAATATTCGTCTTTCGAAACCCAACCACTTTGTTTTTGCTCTTCTTTCATCTTTGTAACTTGATTAGCATATTTTTGAGCTATTTCTGCTTTTTCCTTTAGTTTTTTTCTTTCTGATTCAAGGTTAAGGCTAAATTTTTTAATTTGTTCATTATTTTGTTTAATCTTTTCTTCTAATCCTTGATTTCTCTTATCAGACTGTTCAAGCTTTTTTTGGATCTTTACATTTTTTGAAAACTCTTCTTCTAACTTTTTGTCTTTTTCTTTTATCTTTTTTTCTAGTTCTAATTTAGGCTGTTGTTCTTTTTTAATCATATCTTGTTGATTTTTTAACCATTTTTCACTTCTATCTATTTTTTGCCGAAATTTTTCATTTTCAGCTTTAACCTTTTCTATTTTTTCCCGTAAAAGATCATTTTCTTTTTTTAGTTTGTCTCCATTTTTTTGATTTATTTTTAGCATATGCCTCTGCTCTCGTAGGCTTTTTACTTTCTCTTCAAGCGTATTTATTTTTTGTAAAAGAGAAGATTTAGGTAATTTTTTTGTTTTCTCAGGAGTGGCCGCCTTAGTAGAACCAGAAAAAGAATAAGCTACTAAAAAAATTGAAACTAAAATTAATCCTGCGGTTAGTATAATCATAATAATTTATTATATTCGGTAATTTATTTAGTAATTATACCATATCTTACCTTGTTTCAAAAGTGAGCACCCCACATAAACCAATAATTTCTTGCCATCCCTAACAATTATGCTAAAATTAATTTATGCTTTTCGATCAAATTTATGCAGATTATATTACAGCCCGCAAAGAAAAAAACCAAAAAAAGTCTCAATTTTTAGGTTATATTCGTTCTGAATTAACAAATCTGGCAAAAGAACTAAAAGAAGATAAATTAGACGATTCAAAAGTATTAAAAATCTTAAAGAAACAAGAAAAAAAATTAAAAGAAGCTTTTGAGTCAACTAAAGAATCAGGAAGGGAAGATATCGTAGATGACTTAAAAATTGAGTTAGAAATATTATCCGGTTATCTGCCCGAACCATTAAGTCCGGAAAAAATTGAAGATACGATTGAGAAAGTTATTGCAGAATTACAAGCCACATCAGCCTCTGATATGGGAAAGGTTATGAAAGAAGTTTTAAAAAAAATCGGAACTCAAGCTGATCCCAAACAAATAAGTAAAACCGTTAAAGAAAAACTATCATTATAAATCTTTTAATGTTTGCTGAATAAATTCAACTACAGGATGTGTTTGTTTTTTAATTGCCTGTTTAACAAGTTCTGTTAATTTACCTTCTTCCTGAACCTCTTCTTTGATTTTATCTAAATTAAAATCAACCTCTCCTTCAAAGTAACTATCCAAATCTTCTAATAACTTATCAA
>JAIPHQ010000055.1 GCA_021735115.1 Candidatus Omnitrophota bacterium | reverse complement strand
AATAATTGTTATTCAATTGTTAATAATGATTGTTTATACGGTAAAAAAATATTATCTAGCTTAAGTAAAAAGATTTCTTATGGAATTAAAAGTAACTCTGATTATCAAGCAAAAAATATAAAGCTTCTTAAAAATAGGACAAAATTTGATTTAGTTTGGAGGAATCGCGTTTTTTCTCTATCAACAAAATTATCGGGATATCATAACATTTTAAATATTTTAGCGGCACTAGCTTCCGCCCATTCTTTAAGGTTTTCTTTAAATAAGCTAGTGAGCATAATTCCGTATTTAAAAAGAGCTAGGGGCCGATTCCAAGAAATAGCTCAAAATATATTCATAGATTATGCTCATACGCCAGAAGGGCTTGAACATATTCTTTCTTCTTTACGAGATATAGGTTATGAGAAGATTATATCTGTTTTCGGTTGTGGTGGGCAAAGAGATAAGGGGAAAAGAAGAATTATGGGGAGAATATCTTCTCAATTAGCTGATTTTACCATTATTACTTCAGATAATCCCAGGGGAGAAGATCCATCATATATTTGTAGGCAAATCAAAAACGGTTGCCTAAATGATAAGTTTGAAATTATCATAAACAGAAAAGAAGCAATAAAAAAAGCAATACTGTTATATCGAACTCAAAAAAAAATGGGTCAAAAAGTATGTGTTTTAGTGGCGGGCAAAGGGCATGAAGATTATCAAATATTAAAAAATAAAAAAGTTCCTTTTCAAGACTCAAAGATAATTAAAAGTAGCTTAAAAAACACCTAAACAAAAATGAATATTAGTGATTTTAAAGTTATTGAAAAGGTTCTAAATCCATACAAAGTTTATAACCTTTATTATTTTCGCCCAGTTAGAAGATTTTGCCTAGATTCACGTTCCCTAAAAAAAGGAGATGCTTTTATAGCTTTAGCTGGAAAATATAAAGATGGCCATGATTTTATCAAAATGGCGGTTAAAAAAGGGGCAGTTTTAGTAATAACTGAAAAATACATAAAAACTAAACCCAAAGTTCCTCAGTTTATTGTTCAAGATACAACTTATGCTCTTGAGAAAATAATTTCATTTTTACGAAAAAAACATAAAAAAACAACTGTTTTTGCTATAACTGGCTCTTTGGGGAAGACAACAACCAAAGAGATGCTTAGTTTTCTTCTCCAGCCTTACAAACATGTTTTAAATAATAAAGCTAGCGAAAATAATATTTGGGGGGTAGCAAAAACTATTTTTTCCTACAATAATCAGGATTCAATTATTTTTGAGCTTGGAACAAATCAACCCGGAGAAATTAAAAATCTTGCCAGGATGATTCGGCCTGACATAGGAGTTATTACCTGCATAAAACCGGCTCATTTGGCTGGTTTAGGAAGTATTAATAAGATTAAAAAAGAAAAACTTTCAATGCTTGAAGAGAATCAAAGCATGAAAGCCATTTTAAATGGTGATGATAAAATGTTTTCTGGCCTTAGGCTAAAAAATAAAGTTTTTTGGTATGGTAAAAATAAAGAAAATCATCTCTACTACAAGCTGGAAAAAAGAAAAGATGGTAAAGTTCATTTTAAAATATTAGATAAGTATTATTTGATCATACCGTTTTATTTTGAAAATTTTATTAGTAATTATTTGGCAGCAATATCGGCCGCTCATACTTTAGGTATTCCATATCGAGATCTTATCCAGCGTCTAAATAATTTTAATGGTTTTTCCCCCATGCGTATGGAAGAAAAAACAATTGGTAGCTATACTATTTTAAATGATGCCTATAATGCTAATCCTTATTCTTTTAAGCAATCCCTTTCGGTGGTGAAACGATTTAAAATTCCCAAGGTAGTTATAGCTGCGGATATGCTTGAGTTAGGCCCAAAAACAGAATATTATCACCGTAAGTTGGCTTTTCAAATTTATAAAACTGGGTGCCAATATTGCATTACCTATGGTGAGAATAGTAAAATAACAAATTATCAATTAAAAATTTTAGGGCATAAAAATGTATTTCATTTTTCTTCTCATAAAAAAATTGCATTATTTTTAAAACAAAACTTGAAAAACAAAAAATATTTAATTTTTTTAAAAGGTTCCCGGAAAATGCACCTAGAAAAAATAGTTAAATATCTATAATAATTACTAGTTTTTGATACAATATAGGCATTATGTTTTACCATCTATTATACCCTTTATCTAAACATTTTTTTATTTTTAACCTTACAAAATATATTACTTTTCGGGGTGGATGTGCGTTTTTTACTTCTTTTTTTCTTGTTCTTTGCCTCTGGCGCCCTCTAATCAAGAGATTGCATAAGTTGCAGATTACAGAAACTGTAGATATGTATGGACACCTGCATCTTGAAACTTTACATAAAGATAAAAAAGGTACCCCAACCATGGGAGGTATCCTTATAATTTTTTCTTTATTTATTTCTAGTCTACTTTGGGCTCGTTTAGATAATTTGTTAGTGTGGGCGGTATTATTTACTATGGGGACCTTAGCTATTTTAGGCCTAGCAGATGATATTTTAAAGATAAAAAAAGGTAAGGGATTGAGCCGGTTTCAGAAATTGTTTTGGCAAAGTTTGATTGGCTTAATTTTGGGCCTTTTTATAGTATTCTATAAGGGTACAGAATCTACTTGGAGTTTACCTTTTTTTAAAAATGCGGTATTGGATTTAGGATATTTTTATATTTTTTGGGCTATTTGTTTAATAGTTGCTACATCTAATGCGGTAAATTTTACCGATGGCTTAGATGGCCTAGCAATTGGTAGTTTAGTTATTAATGCAGTTATTTTTTCTTTATTGGCTTATTTGGTTGGAAATCTAAACTTTGCTGAATATCTTTTTATCCCTTATGTAGAAGGTGCAGGGGAATTGACTATTATAACTTTAAGTTTAGTAGGTTCTGGTTTAGCCTTTCTTTGGTTTAATTCTTATCCAGCTCAGATTTTTATGGGAGATATAGGAGCGTTAGCTCTAGGAGGGCTTATTGGAGCAGTTGCTTTAATTATAAAAAAAGAATTTATTCTTTTTATTAGTGGTGGCTTGTTTGTAATTGAGGCGTTGAGTGTAATTTTACAAATTGGTTCTGTAAAATTACGTAAAAAAAGAATTTTTAAAGCTGCTCCTATTCATCATCATTTCCAAATTAAAGGTTGGCCAGAACCAAAAATAATTATCCGGTTTTGGATTATTACAATAATTTGCGCTTGTCTGGCGCTGCTTACCCTTAAGCTTCGATAATTAATGAAATTTATTAAAGATTTAAAGTTAGTTTGTGTAGCGGGATGGGGAAAAACCGGTATTTCTTTGGTAGAGATGTTACTTAATTTAGATAAAAAAATTAAAGTAACCGAAACTAAAAAAAGGAATTGCTTTTGTCCTCAGCTTATTAAGGATTTTGAAAACAAGGGAGTTGAATTTGAATTTGGTGGGCATTCTGAGAAATTCATAAAATTATCTGAATTAATTATCTTAAGTCCAGGAATAGACCTTTCTAAATCAGAACTAAATAATATTGCCAAAAAAAATCATATATCTTGTCTAGGAGAATTAGAGTTTGCTTCTTATTTTACAAATGCAAAAATTATTGCAATTACTGGAACTAACGGTAAAACTACAACAGCTCATTTAACTTATCTACTGCTTAAACAAAAAAAGAAAAAAGTTTATTTAGGTGGCAATATTGGACGCCCATTTTCTGAGTTTGTGCTAGATACTCAAAAAGAAGATATAGTAGTTTTGGAAGTAAGTTCATTCCAGTTGGAGGAAATTATTAAATTTAGGCCATATGTTGCTGTTTTACTTAATATTGAACCTGACCATATAGACCGCCATAAAAATTTTAGCAATTATTTAAAAATAAAATTAAAAATATTTAAAAATCAGCAAAAAAATGATTGGGCGATTATTAATAAAGAAATAAATCTACAAGAAACCTCTTTATCACAAATAAATTCAAAAATAATATATTTTAAAGATGAGTTATCTGATCAAAATTTTTCAGCTGCCTATAAAATAGGAAAGATTTTTGGTGTTAGCAAAACTGATTGTCTCTTGCTTTTTTCCCAATATAAAAAATTACCCCACCGCCAACAATTTGTAAAGAAAATCAATAAGATAGAATTCATAAATGACTCAAAATCTACTAACCTTTCTTCAACATTATTTGCTCTAAAATCAATAAAATCACCGATTATATTAATTGCTGGAGGTAAAGATAAAGGATTTTGTTATCAAAGTTTAAAATCATATGCAAGAAAAATTAAACAAATAAACCTTATCGGCCAGGCAGCAGACAAAATTAAAAATGATTTAGGTGGTAAAATCAAATGTCAAAAGTTTGCTTCATTACAAGAAGCGGTATTATCTGCTTATAAGCAAGCAAAAGCTTTTGATACCATTCTTCTTTCTCCGATGTGTTCTAGCTTTGATATGTTTGAAAATTATAAGGAAAGGGGCCAGAAATTTACTGATATTGTAAAGAGTATTTCTTAATATAGCCGGTTGTTTTATGGTAAACAGAATAAAGATTTTTTTCACCAATAAAATTAATAACTTAAAGGGATGTGAATCATTACGTAAGGAAAGAAGGATTATTTTTTCTTTGATTTTCAGCCTAACTCTTGTTGGTTTACTTTTTATTTATGAATCTTCTAGCCTTTATGCTTTAAAGCATTATAATGATTCTGCCTATTTTTTTAAAAAACAAATTTTATTTTTTATATTAGCACTTTTTTCTTTTTGTGGAGCATTATTTATAGATTTAGATTTTCTTAGGCAGCAAAGTAAAAAAATATTACTTTCGTTGATTGTAATTTTGATAATTGTCCTTTTTTTTGGCCAGAAATCCGGCGGAGCTTCTCGCTGGATCCAGTTAGGGGGTTTTAATTTTCAACCTTCTGAATTATTGAAAATATTTTTTCTTATTTATTGTGCTGATTATTGCAGCCGGAAAAAAATAATTTTAAAAGATTTGAATTATGGTTTTATTCCGGTAGGGTTAGTTTTAGTCGTAATTTGTCTGCTTTTGTTATTTCAACCAGATTTAGGAGGTGTAATTTTTTGGATTATTTGGTTTTTAATTTTTGTATATTTGTATGGAGCAAAATTAAAACATTTAGCTATAATTATCTTGGGTTGCTTAATTAGTTTCTTTTTTTTAGTAAGGCTGTATCCTTATCGGGTAAGAAGAATAATCGCTTATCTTGACCCTTTTTCTGATCCTCAAGGCTCAGGTTTTCAAATTATTCAGTCTCAATTAGCCTATAGTAGGGGAGGTATATTAGGGGTAGGATTAGGAGAGGGAAAGCAGAAATTATTTTTTTTACCAGCTGCACACACTGATTTTATATTTTCAATTATTGCTGAAGAACTAGGGCTTATTTTGACTTTAGGAATTGTATCAATGTTTTTTTTAATTATTCATAAAATGTTAAAAATTTCTGATCTCATCGATGATAATTTTAGAAAAGGAATACTTTTTGGGATAGCCATTATTCTTTTCCTTGAAGTATTTATTAATATTGGTGTTACCTGCGGCCTACTACCTACTAAAGGGATGTCTCTTCCTTTTATCAGCTATGGTGGTACCAATTTAATTGTTCATTATATACTCTTAGGGTTGTTTTTTAATGCATCTAAAAAAATACTGAAAAATAAAATATGAAAGTATTATTAGTATCTGAAAGAAGTGCTGGACATGTTTATCCGGCTTTAGCCATTGGTGAAAAAATTAAAGAAAATAATTTAATCGATAGTAAGATTATTTTTTTTACAAGTTCAAAGTTTTTTAAAAAATATATTAAAAATAAA
>JAIPHQ010000054.1 GCA_021735115.1 Candidatus Omnitrophota bacterium | reverse complement strand
ATAGAAGAATAAGTACCGGCAATTATTCCAATCAAAAGAGTAAAAGAAAAACCAGCTAAAGCCTTACCTCCCAACAAATAAATCGATAAAACCACCAGGATTGTCGTAAGTGATGTAATGACTGAACGAGAAAGAGTATTATTTATTGCTACATTTATTATTTCACTTAATTTTGATTTATTCATCTTAGGCGAAACCTCTCGGATGCGGTCATAAATAACAATGGTATCATTGATTGAATAACCGGCTATAGTCAAAAGCGCCGTGACCGTAAGCAAATTCACTTCAAAACCAGCTAAACTCATAAAAACTAAACTAATTATCACATCATGAAAGAGCGCCCCTACCGCCGCAAAGGCAAAATCAAAATGCTTAAATCGGTAAGCAATATAAACTAAAATACCTAAAAGTGAAAAAAGAATAGCCAAAAGTGCTCTTTTTCGCAGAAGTTTCCCTATGCGTGGACCCACGGTAGTTACTTGCAACTCTTCAACTTGAGAAAAATTACTAGCAAGAACTTCTTTAACTGATGAAGCAATATCTTCTTTACTTTGGATCATGATACCGCCTTGGATATCGATAAACTCTTGGATAACAACATCACCAAAACCAGCTTCAGCTAAAATACTACGGATATTACTGATATCCGGTTTAGGTGTTATTTTGTATTCAAGATTTTGGCCCCCAATAAAATCAATTCCGTAAGCAGCTTGGCCTTTTTTATAAAAATTAAACACTCCAAAAATAATCATAATTGATGAAATCACTATACATACATTTTTTAGTTTAACAAAATTAATATGAGATTTTGGAACAATAGAAAGCATCGGGAATTTCTTCAATTTTAAATCAAGAAAATAAGAAAATACGATACGGCCGACAAAAATAGCAGTAAAAATACTAGCAATAATACCTAAAGAAAGAGTCGTAGCAAAACCTCGAATTGGGCCAGTTCCATAGATAAAAAGGAAAATCGCGGCAATCAAAGTAGTCAAATTAGCATCAAATATCGTCTGCCGAGCTTTATCAAAACCATTTTTTACCGCAACAGAAAGTGGTTTTTCAAAAAATAGCTCTTCACGGATTCTTTCAAAAATTAAAACATTTGCATCTACAGCCATCCCTAGAGTAAGAATCATACCAGCGATACCAGGTAAAGTTAAAGAAGCGCCAAAAAGACGTAAACCAGCTAATATGAATAATAAATCTAAGGCAAGACAAATAATTGTAATAATTCCACCATAAAGATAATAAACTAAAACAAAACCAATCACCAAAGCTGCACCTAAGATTATAGAGTTCATCCCCCGCTGAATTGAATCGGAACCCAAAAGAGGGCCAACGCTTCTTTCTTCTTCAACCTTCAAAGGAACAGGAAGAGCCCCAGAATTTAAGATTGAAGCTGTGGCTTTAGCTTCATCAGCAGAAAAATCACCGGTTATTTGAGCCCGGCCACCCAAAATAGCTTCTTGGATCCGTGGAGTACTTTGTACGGTTCCATCTAAAATAATTGCTAAAATTTTTCCAGTATTTTCTTGAGTTACTTTTGAAAATTTATCTGCCCCTTGAGAAGTAAAACGCAGCCTTACTTCAGCAGCCCCATATGGATCAAAACCGACAAAACTTTCTGAAAGGTCTGAACCACTAAGAACAGCTTCTTTTTTGACTAAAAGCTTATTGCCTTTATATTCTTTTAACTGATAACCAGCCGGTATCTCTCCATCTAAAGCTTTTCTCATTTTGTCTTGGTCGTCCGAAACTAATTTAAACTCAAGTTTACCAACCTTTTTTAATTCATCAATAATTTGCCGATCAACTAAACCAGGTACTTTTACCAAAATAGATTTATCGCCTTGAACTGAAATTGAAGTTTCTTTAACTCCAAATGTATCTATTCTGGTACGCAACTTTGCAACTGCAGCAGAAATTGCATTCGAAACCTTATCTTGATCAATACCTGATGTATCGGCTCGAAGCAATACATACATACCACCTTTTAAATCTAGGCCTAGATCAATATTTTGATCTAATGGGAAAATATACAAAGCACATAACCCAATTAAAACCAAAAGCCCTATGAGCCGTAACTTTAAATCACTTTTTCTAATCATTGTTTTTATTTTTTAAGATATGAAATTGCGTTCTTATCTATTTGGATTTTAGTCCCTTCATCTATACGTAAAGCAAAAGTTTTATCTTTAACCGCAACTATAGTACCGTGTATTCCTCCTGAAGTAACAACTTGATCATTCTTTTTAAGATTTGCAATCATTATTTGATGCTGCTTTTGTTGCTTTTTTTGCGGTCTAATTAATAAAAAGTAAAAAACAGCAAATAAAAATATAAGCGGAATTAATTGATAAAATACATTGCCTGCTCCTTGATCCATAATAACCTCCAATGGTTAAATTTTGATTTTATTTAGGTTTATCTTCTTCTTTAGGTTCTTCTTTAGGTTTTTGTTCTTTTGGCTCTTCTTCTTTGTCTTTATCCTTTTCTTCCCCAGCACTTTGCTCAGGACTCTCCTCGGTCACTGTTTTTTTCTCTGTTTCAGCACTTTTCTCTGCTTCTGTGGTTGCAGCTTCTTCTTTCTTATCTTTCGGTTCTTTTTTCTTATTTTCCTTTGTTCCTTCAGCTTCTTCTTGCTGTTTTTCTTTTGGCTTCTCTACCACTTTAGTTTCTTGTTTCTCTGCTTCTTTTTCCTCTGGTTCTTTCTGTTCAGCCTTTTTTTGTTTTGGTTGCTTTTTCTTCTTTATTTTTTTTGGTTTTCCGTAATTCTTAAATAAACTCGCTACCGTTTCAGAAGGCTGAGCTCCTTTTTGAAGCCATTCTTTATATTTATCAGTATCAATTTTTAGTAAATCCCTTTTCGGATCATAATAGCCAACTTGATCGATAAATCTCGACTCACGTGCCCAATCCTTTTCAGTTACCACAATTTTTTGATGCGTTCTGCCCTTAATTGATTTTCCTGGGCGCCTTAACCTTATCTTTAGCATTTTTCCTCCTCAATTTGTTATTAAATTAATTTCCACTTGCAAACTCAAGGGCTTTTACTTGAGCCTTAGCTTTATTTATTGTTTCTTTATATTCTTTCTCTGGTAGAGAATCAGCGACAATACCTGCACCAGCTTGAATATAGGCTTTATTATCTTTAAACAAGATAGTCCGGATTATTATACAAGTATCTAAGCTATTTGTGAAGGAAAAATATCCTACTGATCCTGCATATACACCCCGCCTATCTGGTTCAAGTTCATTAATTATCTGCATCGCTCTTACCTTAGGAGCCCCGCTTACAGTTCCTGCAGGAAAACAGCTCCGTAAAGCAGAAAATAAATTTTGCCCTTTCTTAATCTTAGCCCTCACTTCACTAACAATGTGCATCACATGCGAAAATTTTTCAACATTCATAAAAACAGGTAAATTTACTGTTGTTTTTTTTGCTACTCGTCCCAGATCATTCCTAGCTAAATCGACTAGCATTATATGCTCGGCTCTTTCTTTTTTATCAGCAAGCAAGGACTCCTTAAGCTTTTGGTCTTGGCCTTCATTTTTACCGCGCGGCCTAGTACCCGCAATAGGATGAGTTATTAATTCATGTTTTTCGGCCCGAAGCAACATCTCAGGAGAAGACCCAGCCAACTTCATCTTGCCAAAGTTAAGATAAAACATATATGGAGATGGATTTAATACTCTTAGATATCTATAAGCTAAAAACGGATCCTTTGAAAATTTACTTTCAAATCTTTGTGATATGACTGTCTGAATTATATCGCCTTCTTTTATGTACTTTTTAGCTTTTTTTAATGCTTTTATAAAATCAGCTTTTTTAAAATTTGATTTCATTTTTATATTTTTTTTAAAAAAATTCAACTTAGGCAAAGGCTTTATTTTAATCATTTGGTCGTATAATTTTGAGATATTTTTAACCCCATCCTTATAAGTTTTACTTAATTTGTTTTTTCCATCAATAGAAACAAAATTAAGAATTTCAATTTGCTTTTTTAAATGATCAAATATAACTAAATATTTTGGCAAAATAAGATAAGAATCAAAAGTAGATATTTTATCTTTTAACTCTTTGCCCACCGGCTCATAAAACCTAACTAAATCATAACCAAGATAGCCAACAAATCCCCCAAAAAAACGCAAATTTTCTTTAGGAGCAACTTTATAACAACTCATTGCTCTTTTTAACTCATCTAATGGATCTTTTTTTATTTGGAAAGCTTTGTTCGTTTTTGTGTAAATTTTATCTTTTTTTGTTTTAAAAGTTGCGATGGGTGAAAATCCTAAAAAGGAATAACGGCAAACCTTTTCTTGGCCTTCTACCGATTCTAATAAAAAACTATCCCCTTTTATCTTATTTTTTAAATTATAATAAGCTGCAATTGGCGTAAACCAATCCGAATAAAACTTATAAGATAAAACTATTAAATTATTTTTTTTGGATAATTTTTTAAATGTTTTTAAGCTAGGATTAATTTTTGTATCCATATTGCTACTTTTTTATCTTTTCATCCTTTATATTAATTTTCGGTAAAAACAACTCCAATTACCGGTATGACAAGCGGCTCCTTTTTGATCAACTATCACCAAAAGCGCATCTTTATCGCAATCATAATAAATACTTTTAAGCGTCTGAATATGCCCGCTGGTTTCTCCTTTTCTCCACAGTTTTTGCCGCGAGCGTGAATAAAAACAAGTTCTCTTTTCATCAAGAGTAATTTGAATCGATTCCTTATTCATATAAGCTATCATCAATACATCACCTGATTTTTCATCTTGAACAATTGCCGGGATAAGCCCTTTTTCGTTAAATTTTAAATCAGATACATTTAATTGATTATTATTTTTTTTATCCATCGCACTACTCCTTTTAGTTGTTTATTCTATAATCTTATATTTATTTTTTCTTGATTTAATCTTTGCTTTATTTGGCTAATTGTAATCTCTCTATAATGAAATATAGACGCAGCCAATGCCCCTGTAGCTTTAGTTTTTTTAAAAAGATCAGAAAAATGATCTAACTTGCCGGCTCCTCCGGACGCGATAACCGGAATGTTAACAGCATCAGATACTGCTTGGGTTAAAGGAAGGTCGAACCCTTTTTTTGTACCATCACAATCCATACTAGTTAAAAGTATTTCACCTGCCCCCAAAGACTCTATTTTTTTTGCCCAACTGATAGCATCTATTCCGGTTGGCTTTCTTCCTCCGTGGGTATAAACTTCCCAACTTGTGTTTTCGCGCTCTGCGCTTTGCGCTTTGCGCTTTGCGTCAATAGCAACCACAATACATTGACTGCCAAAGATATTTGAAGCCTCAGTTATCATCTTAGGCCGTTCCACTGCTGAACTATTGATTGATACCTTATCGGCCCCGGCTAATAGTATCTCTCTTATATTTTCATTGCTTTTTATGCCACCGCCAACCGTAAATGGCATAAATACTACTTGAGATACTTCTTTTACCAACTCTATGACAGTTTTACGTTTTTGAAAACTTGCAGTAATATCTAAAAAAACTAACTCATCAGCCCCTTCTCTTTGATAGATCTTTGCATTTTCTACTGGATCTCCAGCATCTTTTAGGTCGACAAAATTAACTCCCTTAACCACTCTGCCATCTTTGATATCTAAACAAGGTATTATTCGTTTTGCTAACATAATTAACCCCCCAAAGGGAAGAATAAATTATATCATATATGCAGTAAAATCCAAACTAATTAGATTTATGTAAACGATTTCATAATTAAACCCCTAACCCCTTGAATAGCCATGGTTTAACTAGTAAAATAATTATATGATAACTAATTTTTCCTGGTTT
>JAIPHQ010000053.1 GCA_021735115.1 Candidatus Omnitrophota bacterium | reverse complement strand
TTTTTTTCTAAAACTTGATGAGAAAGCCTAAGAAGAGTTTTTTCTATGTCTTGGCAAGTTAAAACTATTTTTTCTTTACTTTTGTCTTTCATAATATTCCTTGCTAGCCTCACTGGACCAGCTTAAAGGCTAGCATAATGGTATTATGCTTACTCTTTTCTGTCAAGGATAAAAAGTTAAACTCTCTATTGGGCAGAAGACAAGACCAAAGTAAATTCTCCCCTTGGCTTCTTTTTGCTAAAATGCTCAGCTGCTTCCTTGAGGTTAGATTCAAAAATTTCTTCAAATTTTTTAGTTAGCTCCCGGCAAACTGTTATCTTTCTTTCTCCTAAAACTTTTTCTAGCTCATTTAATGTTGATAAAATACGGTAAGGAGACTCAAAAAAAACACAAGTTGTCGGCCAATTTAAAATTTGTGAAAAAAACTTTACCCTAGCCGTCTTTTTCCTGGGCAGATAACCAAAAAAGGTAAATTTATCAGAACTTATGCTACTAGTTGAAAGTGCCGTAATAATGCTAGAAGGCCCTGGCAAAGAAATGATTTCAATCTTTCTCTGTCTGCACTCTCTTACTAACTTAAACCCCGGATCAGAAATAGTAGGAGTCCCGGCACTTGATACTAAAGCTATTTGTTTACCCTTTTCTAACTCATTTATAATTTGAGAAGCTTTTCTCGTTTCATTATGTTCATAAAAACTAATTAGTTTGTTTTTTATATTGAAGTGTTTTAGCAAAGTGCCAGTTTTGCGAGTGTCTTCGGCTAAAATAAGATCAACCTCTTCTAAAACACGTATAGCCCTTAAGGTTATATCTTCTCGATTCCCAATAGGAGTTGGAACTATATATAACATTTATTCGACTGTTACCGACTTAGCTAAATTACGCGGCTGGTCTATTTCTGCTCCTAAATTTTTCGCCACCGAATAAGCAAATAATTGCAAAGCCACTGCCACCAACAAAGGTGATATTTCTTGGAATTTAAGCTTAGGAATATAAATTATTTGATCTGAAAAAGAAGGAATTTTAGTATCAGTCGGGTTAATTATAGCTAAAATTTTTCCTTTGCGCGCTTTTATCTCCTGTAAATTAGAAACCATCTTTTCATGAAGATTATCCATCGGAGCAATACAAACTACGGCACGGTATTCATCAATTAAAGCAATCGGCCCATGCTTCATCTCCCCAGCCGGGTAGCCTTCAGCTGGAATATAAGATATCTCTTTTAACTTAAGGGCTCCTTCTAAGGCAGAAGGAAAATTTATGCCTCTGCCTAAAAAAAGAAAACACCCCATTTTTGAAAACTTTTTGGCAATTATTGCTATTTTTTTGCTTTGCTTTAAGATTTTTTTCTGATAAAAGGGTATCCTAAATAGCTCTTTTAGTATATTGTTTTTATCTATTTTTGATATAGTATTTTTTATGGTGGCTAAATGCAGGCAAAACAAATAAAGACACATTAATTGGGTTGTGTAAGCTTTAGTTGAGGCAACACCAATCTCTGGGCCAGCTGGGGTATAGATAAAACTATCGCTTTCTCTAACCAAACTGGAGCCGACAACGTTGCAAACTGATAATATTTTTGCTTTTCTTTTTTTTGCTTTCTTTAAAGCTGCTAAAGTATCTGCAGTTTCTCCTGATTGAGAGATAGCAATAAATAAATCTCCTTTGCTGACATTAAAATCGCGATAACGAAACTCTGAAGAAGTATCAACTTCTACTTTAATGTTAGTATGTCTTTCTAAAAAATATTTACTTACATAAGCAGCATGAAAAGCTGTACCACAGGCAGTAATAAAAATATTTTTTATCCCTTTTAAATATTTTTTAGTTAGCTTTAGCTGATCAAAATTAATTTGATTACCTTTAGTATAGATATCTAAAGTGTCTTTTAACACTTTTGGTTGTTGGTAAATTTCTTTAAGCATAAAATGCTTAAAACCTTTTTTGTTGGTTGATACTGTTTTTATATTTATCTTTTCTTTGTTTACTTTTGCCTTTTTCCCGCTAAAATCATAAAGTTTCATTTTTCCTGTACTCAATACAGCAATTTGTTTTTCTTTTAGATAAACCACTTCCTTAGCCAGCGAAACTATAGCTGGTAGATCTGAGGCAAGGAAAAACCCTTCAGCCGCAATTCCAACCAAAAGTGGGCTTTTATGCCGAACTGCTATAATTTTATCCGGCTCGGTTTCAGATAAAACACCTAAAGCAAAAGCCCCTTTAAGCCTCTTTACTGCAGAAAACACAGCTTCTTCTATTGAACCTTTATAAAAACTAGCAATTAAATTTGCTACCACTTCTGAATCTGTATCGCTTCTAAATTTATACCCTTTTTTCTTTAACTTCTTTTTTAGCTCAAGATAATTTTCTATAATTCCGTTATGGACAACATGAATATTATTCTTGAAACTTTTGTGAGGATGAGCATTTAATTTGATTGGTTTGCCGTGAGTAGCCCAACGGGTATGGAGTAAAGCAGAAGAATATTTATTGTTTAATTTGTTGGTTAAACTTTTTTTTAGCTTTTCTATTTTTCCGGAATTCTTTTTACAAAGAAGCTCATCTAAGCTATGAGCAATAACCCCGCAAGAATCATAACCGCGATATTCTAATTTTTTTAACCCTTCTAAAAAACAGGTAAGCTGAAGATCTTTCCCTCTATATCCAAAAATACCACACATTATATTTTTTTATAACTATCTTTTTTAAAAAAGAATTGTTTTATATTCCTATTAGTAAAATAAAGAGCAATTAAAGAAAAAAATAAAAACTGAGGAAATGCAAAAACTATAGAGCTTGGCTGTAAAATTGCCGCTAAGACAAAAAGGCCGATAATAAACGCCGAAAACCAAACCATGACTTTTCTGGCTATCTCTTTGCGATAAAGAATACCCCACCCTGAGAGTAAAAGGAAAATCGAAAGAATTAAAGATATATTATTAGCTATTTTTACTTGGCCTTGAGTAAACTGTGAGCTAATTTCTCCTTGCCCTATTTTTTCGAGAGAATCTGTGTAATAATTATAATCTAGAGTAAAATAATTAATTAAGGAAAGAACCCCAAAGACAATAATCAATATTCCTAAAATCAAAATTCCTTTAGGGTTTTTTTGTTGTTTATTATTTTGCATGAATATTAAGAAAACGTCCCCAGCCGGATTTGAACCGGCGCCGCAGGCTCGAAAGGCCCGTGTCCTAGACCAGACTAGACGATGGGGACATTGCCATAATTTTAAGTTTTATTTTTAAAATGTCAATAAATTTTCCTAATTCTATAATTAACTGCCGGGCACAACATGGGCAATAGCAGCAAGTTTATCTTGTTTGCCCAGATTTATAACTTTTACTCCCTGAGTTGACCGCCCCGACATACGAATATCGCCTACTTTAGTTCTAATCAATATTCCTTTTTGGGTAATATACATTACTTGATCTTGGCTGCGAACCAAAAGTATTCCTTTCACTTCTCCTAGCTTAGAAGAAAGTTTTATATTGATTATTCCCTTACCACCCCTTGATTGACTTCTGTACTCTTTAATTTGAGTTCTTTTTGCAAATCCTTTTTCAGTGGCAGTTAAAAGAAACAAATCATCATCCTTAAGGCTTGGCTCTACAACCCCCATCCCTAAAACTATATCTGATTTAGCTAATTTAATCCCGCGAACTCCTTGGGATTGCCGGCCAGTAGCTCTAGCTTGCTTAGCTGCAAAACGAATCGATAATCCTTTTTTGGTTGCAAGCACTACATCATCTTTTTCTGTTAGTAACTGGACGCCAATCAGCTCATCATCTTTTTTTAAGCTTATTGCGATAATTCCGCTCTTGCGCGCGTGAGCAAATAATTCTAAAGAGCATCTCTTCACCATTCCTTTCTGAGTTGCCATAAGAATAAAAGATTTTGAATCAAATTCTTTTACCGATAAAACAGCGGTAGTTTGAACATTATTTTCTAATTTTAAAACATTAACGATGGCTCGGCCCTTGGATGTTCGCGACCCTTGTGGGACCTCATAAGTTTTTAACGGATAAGCTTTCCCTTCATTAGTAAAAATTAAAAGAGTATCTTTACTTGAGGCAACAAAAAGATGTTGGACGAAATCAGTATCTCCTGTTGACATTGCGGTAACCCCCCGGCCACCTCTTTTTTGATGTCTATAGGTAGTAATCGGCATCCTCTTTATATACCCAAACCGGCTTATTGCTATAACCATATCTTCTTCAACAATTAAATCTTCTACTTCTATTTCTTCTTTTTCCGCCACAATATCTGTTCGGCGCGGATCAGCAAATTTTTCTTTTATTTCCTTTACTTCGTCTTTAATTAACTTTTCTTGTTTTTTTGGTGAAGAAAGAATGTTTTTAAGATACTCAATTGTTTTTAAAAGCTCCCCATACTCTTGATCTATTTTTTTTCTCTCAAGGGCACAAAGTCTTTGCAACTGCATTTGCAAAATAGCTTGCGCCTGCACATGAGTTAATTTAAACTCTTTAATTAAAGTTTTTTCAGCAGCAGCCGGATCTTTGGATTTTTTAATTATTTTTATTATTTTATCTAAATTATTTAAAGCAATTTTTAAACCCTCTAATATGTGAGCTCTTTTTTCAGCTTTTTCCAATAAAAATTTAGTACGGCGAACAATAACTTCCCTACGAAAAGCTATATGATGAGCCAACATGTCTTTTAGGCTAAGCATCTGCGGGGTCCGATTAACTAAAGCTAAAAATATAGCCCCAAAAGTCGTCTCCATGCTAGTATGTTTATATAATTGATTTAAAATTATTTCTGCCTGAGCTCCTCTTTTTAGTTCAATAACAACTCTTATCCCGTCTCTATCCGACTCATCTCTTAGGTCAGAAACTCCTTCTACTTTTCCCTTATTAATGATATTAGCTATTTGTTCTAAAAGAGTAGTTTTGTTTAATTGATAAGGAATTTCGGTAATCACAATGTATTCTCTATTTTTTTCTTTTTCTATGCTGGCGCGAGCCCTTACGGTAAGCTTACCTCGTCCTTTTTTGTACATCTCTAGTATGTCTGTTTTGCCACAGATAATGCCCCCGGTAGGGAAATCAGGCCCTTTTATATGTTTATGAAGTTTTTTTACTGAAGCATCAGGATTATCTACCAAATAAATTAATGCATCACAAACTTCTCCTAAATTATGGGGTGGAATATTAGTTGACATTCCCACTGCAATACCGCTAGCTCCATTGCAGATAAGATTAGGAAAAACTGAAGGAAGCACTTCGGGTTCTTGAAGAGAATTATCAAAGTTAGGGAAAAAATTAACAGTCTTTTTTTCGATATCTTGAAGTATGTAGTCTGAGGCTTTAGCCATCCGGCACTCTGAATAGCGCATAGCGGCAGCCGGATCTCCATCTATTGAACCAAAATTCCCTTGGCCATCTACTAAGGGGTAACGAAGAGAAAAATCCTGAGCCATCCTCACTAGGGCATCATAAACTGATGAATCCCCATGAGGATGATACTTTCCTAAAACTTCACCCACTACCCTGGCGCTTTTTTTATAAGATTGATTATAGCGCAGATGCAACCCATCCATACCATAAAGTATTCTTCGCTGCACCGGCTTAAGGCCATCTCTTATATCAGGCAAAGCCCTACTTACGATGACACTCATCGCATAAGCAAGATATGATTCCTTCATTTCTTCTTCTAAGAATCTGGTAATAATTTTTTCTTTATAATTTTTTTCCATAGCTTGATAATGATTTTCTCTTTACTTTACCCTTTAACCTTTTTATACATCTATATTCCTTACCTGGTGGGCGTGGGCTTGAATAAACTCTTTCCTTGGCTGCGCTTGTGACCCCATAAGAATAGTAAAAATTCTATCAGCTTCCACTGCATCTTCTAAAGCCACCCTAACTAAAGCTCTCTTTTCTGGGTTCATTGT
>JAIPHQ010000052.1 GCA_021735115.1 Candidatus Omnitrophota bacterium | reverse complement strand
CACCAACACCACAGCAGTTTTATCCATTTTGTCTGAAACAACAACACCCTCTAATATTTTACCTAGTCGTTTTGCCACCTTGTCTCCTTTTTTCGTTAATTACAGTATGCATTCGGGCTATCTCTTTTTTTATATTTTTGAATTGATGTGGCTTATCTAGGCCGCTTCTTCTCTTAAACTGCAGCTCCATAAGCTTTTTTTCATTATCAACAAGTTTTTGCTCCAATTCTTTTTCTGAAAGTGAACGTAAATTTTTTATATCAGCCATGGTTCCTACCCTTTCCTTGTAACAAACATAGTTTTAAAAGGCAGTTTATAAGCAACTAGCCTAAAAGATTCTCTAGCGTAATCTTCGGGTACTCCTCCAATTTCAAAAATAACATTACCCCTTCTAACTACTCTCACCCAACCTTCAACATCTCCTTTACCTTTACCTTGTCTAGACTCTGCAGGCTTTTTCGTTATTGGCTTATCGGGGAAAACTCTTATCCAAAGTTTTCCGCCCCGACGCAGGCGGCGGGTAAGTACTACTCGAGTAGTTTCAATTTGTGTATTCTTAAGCCAACCAGACTCAAGGGCTTTTATTCCGTATTCACCAAAAGAAACCCTCGAACCAGCCACTGCTAATCCGCGCCGTTTACCTCTATGTGCTTTTCTATATTTTACTCTTTTAGGAATAAGCATTTTACCTTCTTGTTTCTTTATCTTTTTTAATTAAATAATCGCCTAATTGCTTTTGGCCTTTATAAACCCACACCTTTACCCCAATGGTACCATAGGTAGTTTTAGCAACTGCAAACCCATAATCAATATCTGTTCTAAAGGTATGAAGGGGGATTTTACCATATTTATAACTTTCAGATCTAGCCAATTCAACTCCGCCAAGCCGCCCGGAACATTGAACTTTTATTCCTTCACCTAATGAAGATTGTGCCTGCTGAAGAGCTTTTTTCATTGCTCTCCTAAATTTTACTCTCTTTATCAATTGAAAAGCAATCAACTCAGCCACTAATTGTCCTTCTAAAGCTTGATCCGATACCTCTTCAACATCTATAATTATCTCTTTACCGGTCATATCTGACAGGTCTTTTTTAACCCTTTCTATATCTTGGCCCCGTCTTCCAATGATTACCCCAGGCCGAGAAGTTCTTACCTTTATTCTTATTCCGCCTGACGAAACCCTTTCAATATCAATAGTCGCAATTGAACCTAAAGCATAACTTTCTTTTATTTTTTTACGAATAGCCAAATCTTCCTCAAGAAAATCAGCATATTCACCCTTTTTGGGAGAAAACCATCTCGATAACCAACTCTTACCAAAACCAATTCTTAAAACATAAGGGTGAACCTTTTGTCCCATACTTAGCTCTCCTGCATTACTTTTTGTTTAGAATCTAATTCTACTATTAAATGACTCATTCGTTTCCTAATAACTGCAGCTCTCCCAAATGATTCAGCCCTATATCTTTTTAAAGCTGGGCCTTGATTGGCTACAAGCCTAGAAATAAACAATGAACCTTCATCATACCCTTTATTCTTAGCATCTGCTATCGCTGTCTTGATCAGCTTTTTAAGATACCTTGCTGCCTTTTTTTTAACAAACTCCAACTTATCGATAGCTTCCTGTGCGTTGCTACCTTTAACCAGTTTTATCACTGGCCTTACTTTAGTAGGAGAAATTCTAATATATTTTGCTTCTGATTTAGTTACCATTTTAATAAATTTTATTTTTTCAATATTGATTTCTTAGCTTTTATCCCACCATGTTCTTTAAATTTTCGAGTTGGCACAAACTCTCCTAGACGATGCCCAACCATACTTTCTGTAATAAAAACAGGAACATGCTTTTTACCATCATGTACTGCAAAAGTCAAGCCAACAAATTCAGGAATAACCATAGAATCGCGCGACCAGGTTTTAATAGCTTTTCTATCCCCGGAATTTTTAGCGCGCTCTACCTTTTTAAGTAACTTTGCAAAAACATATGGACCTTTTTTTAATGAACGACTCATTTTCTTGATCTTCTCCCGCCTTTAGTTCTTCTTTTAATAATATACTTATCACTCCGTTTTTTTCTTCTTGTTTTTCCCCCTTTAGCCGGCTGCCCCCAGGGGCTAACTGGATGAGGATTGCCTTGCCCAGCCTTTCCTTCACCCCCGCCATGGGGATGATCTACAGGGTTCATAGCAACACCTCTTACTTTAGGCCTTTTTCCTGCCCAACGGTTTCTCCCAGCTTTACCTTTGCTAAATGAAGAATATTCACCTAGGCCAACCTGACCAACAGTAGCCCGGCACTGCTCTTTAACTAATCGGATTTCACCTGAAGCAAGCCTAATTTGGGCTAATCCTTTCTCTTTAGCCATAAGCTGAGCCCAGCTTCCAGCGCTTCTAACCAAGGCTGCACCTCGGCCTGGATTAAGCTCTATATTGTGAATCAATGTGCCCATTGGCATATATTCTAATTTCATGCTATTACCTGGCTTTATACTAGTTCTTGAATTTAAAGCACTTATAACTTTATCTTTAACTTTCAATTTAGCTGGCCAAATAATATATCTTTTTTCTCCATCCGGATATTTAACTAAAGCGATACGAGCATTTCGATTGGGATCATACTCTATTGCTAAAACTTCAGCTTCTTTATCAAACTTATCACGTTTAAAATCAACAATTCTATACTTACGCTTACAACCCCCACCTCTTCTGCGCATAGTAATTCTACCCTGATTATTTCTTCCACCACTACGCTGCAAAGATCTAGTTAGTGATTTTTCTGGTCTACTTTTTGTAATTTCTGAAAAATCAGAATTTTTTCTAGTTCTTAATCCCGGTGATGTTGGTTTATATTTTTTTATTCCCATAATTTTTCCTTAAGCAATCTTAATCTCATATCCTTTCTTTAGGCTTACAATTGCTTTTTTCCAAGCAGATGTTTTACCAGGCTGATCCCATCTTATTTTTTTGGGTTTCCCCTTTACAATCTCAGTTGAAACTTTTCTTACTTTTACTTTATAAATTTTTTCTATAGCCTTGCGTATTTGAATTTTATTAGCACCTTTATCTACTTCAAAACTATACTTACCTAAAGCAACATCTCGACTAGACTTCTCGGTCACAAGTGGTGCCTTAACTACAGAATAAAGCGAATTTAAAGCCATTTTTTTAACCTCTTTTGAATAATATCTAAAGAATCTTTAGTTACAACTAATCTTCGGCAATCTAAGACACCTAGTGCATTGATATCGCTTGCCTTGTCTAATTTAATTTTTTTAATATTAGCTGCTGCTTTTTTTATATTTTGATCAAAGCTGGATACAACAAAACATGCTTTTTTATTGCTAATACCTAAATTAGAAATTATTTTACTAAACTCTTTTGTCTTAGAAGATTCTATGCATAATTTATCAATTACAACTATTTGTTTATCTTTTAACTTTGCATTAAGTGCGCTTTTTAAGGCTTGAGCTTTCATTCGATCCGGAAATTTTTTATTGTACGACTTACGCCTTGGCCCAAAGGTAACTCCTCCCCCTCTCCAAAGTGGAGAACGGATAGAACCTACCCTAGCCCTACCTGTACCTTTCTGCCGCCAAGGCTTTTTACCGCCACCTCTCTTTTCACCTTTTGTCTTAGCAACGGCTAATCCGCCCCTTTTGTTAGATAAATAAGTATTGACTGCCTGTTGCAACAAAGCCAAAGAAACCTTACCATCAAAAACAGTTTTATCTAAAGAAATGCTGTTTTTTGATTTACCAGCTGCATCAATAACTTTTAAGGTCAAATCAACCAGACTAGTCTTACTTTTTTTTGTTTTCTTTGCTTCCATTGTCTTTATCAATTTTGTTTAGTTAACCTAACAATAGTACCGTTACTGCCGGCAATATTCCCTCGTATAAAAATAACTTTTTTTTCTACATCTACTTTTAAAATTTTCAAGTTTTTAGTAACTCTATAGCTTGAGCCAAAATGCCCTGGCATTTTTTTATTTTTCGCAATTTTAGAAGGAGTAGCCGAGGCTCCTACCGAACCTACCCTACGATGCATTCCAGAACCATGCGAACTGGGCTGTCTATGCATCTTATGGCGCTTAATTGCACCCGCAAAACCCTTACCTTTGGTTTTTGCTCTTGCAGTTAATAGCTGGCCTTGGCTAAATATTTCAATCCCAACATAACGAGATAGAACTTTTTTTTCTTCTTTTGACTCTTCTTGAACATCTTCTTTTGATTCTTCTTGCTGCTTTTCTCCTTTATCTTCTTCAGGCTTTTTCTGTATTTCCGTATCTTTCTGTGTTTCAGTGGTTATAGCTTTTTCTTTCTTAGCTTCTTTTTCTTTCTCTTCTTTTGGAAAAGAAAAGTCAGCATATTTTTCTATTTCCACTTCTTTAATGAGTTTGTAAGGAGGTACTCCAATTTTTTCAAAATAACCTCTTTGAGGTTTTTTGACTTTTGAAATTTTTGTATCTTTAATTTTAAAACAACCTATTTTAGCCCTTTCTTTATTTGCATAAGTTATCTTTTCTAAAACGCAAGCCGGCTCAACTTCAACCAAGGTAACAGGTAAAAGTTCACCCTCGGGGCTAAACATTTGAGTCATTCCAATTTTTTTTCCAAAAATTTCTTTAATCATTTTTTTTCCTAAAATCTACGCACAGATTAACACAGATCTATAATAGATTCACACAGATATTTTATCTGTGTTTATCAATAATTTTATCTGTGTGCATCTGTATTATTACACTTCTTGCTTTATTTCTGCATTCACTCCGGCTGGTAAATTCAACCTTCTCAATGCATCTATCGTTTTTGCGGTCGGACTATCTAAATCTATTATTCGTTTGTGAACCGCAATCATAAATTGTTCTCTTGATTTTTTGTTAACATTAGTAGCTCTATTGACCGTATAAATCTTCTTCCTGGTAGGAATTGGAATCGGTCCATTAATTTTGGCGCCGGTACGAATAGCTACCTCTGTTATTTCCTTAGCTGAATTATCAAGCAACCTATGATCAAAAGCCTTAAGCTTAATTCTAATTTTAAGTGGTGAACGCATTTTTTTCTCCAATTACAACCATTGCGTTTTGTTCAATGTTCGATGTTCAGGGTTCGACGTCACAAAAATACTCAACGTAGAACGTAGAACTTTGAACGTAGAACGAACATTATTCAATTATTTTTGTAACGAAACCAGCCCCTACGGTTTTGCCTCCTTCACGGATAGCAAACCTTAACTCTTTTTCACAAGCAACTGGCTGAAGTAAAGTTACTTCTACTTCAATATTATCACCAGGCATAACCATCTCAACACCTTCAGGTAATTTACAAGTACCAGTTACATCTGTAGTCCGAAAATAAAATTGTGGCCTATAGCCTGAAAAAAACGGAGTATGCCTTCCGCCTTCTTCTTTCTTTAAAGCATAAACTTTTGCCATAAATTTCTTATGCGGTGTAATTGACCCCGGTTTAGCAATAACCATTCCTCTTTCTGCTTGTTCTTTTTCTACCCCGCGTAAAAGTAAACCAGCATTATCTCCGGCCTGTGCTTCATCTAATGTTTTTCTAAACATCTCAATTCCAGTAACTACAGTTTTTTTAGTCTCTTCTTTAATTCCAACTAATTCAATTTCTTCACCAGTTTTAACTTTTCCTCTTTCTACCCTTCCAGTTGCAACTGTACCCCGGCCTGAAATAGAAAATATATCTTCGATAGCCATAAGAAAAGGCTTATCAACATCGCGTTTTGGTTCTGGAAAATAATCATCACAAGCTTGAATTAATTCTACTATTGGCTTACAATTTTGGCTATCAGCATTTCCGGCAGTAGCATCTTCTAAGGCTTTAAGCGCAGAACCTTTTATGATTGGTATATCTTTACCCGGAAATTCATATTTAGTAAGCAAGTCCCTTACTTCTTCCTCAACTAATTCAACCAATTCAGG
>JAIPHQ010000051.1 GCA_021735115.1 Candidatus Omnitrophota bacterium | reverse complement strand
GGCGAAATCCATCCTTACCAATGTTTCCTCCTCCAATATGAAAATGACGATCCAGGCGTGATCCCAATTCAACTTGGGTATCATTAAGATGGATTACCTTCAACTTATCTATTCCTACTTCTCGATCAATCTCTGAAATAAGCTCTTGGAGATTCTTTTTTTTATTTATCTGATAACCAGCTGCCCAAGCATGAGCTGTATCAAGGCAAACCCCCAAACGATTCTTCATTTTTATTTTATCAAAAATAAATTTAAAATGAGAAAATTTATAACCCAGCCAACTCCCGCTTCCGGCAGTATTTTCAATAAGAACTTGAGTCTTTGAACCCTTCGTATTTTCCAAAATCAAATTCAAGGCTTCAACTATTTTCAAAAGACCAGCCTTTTCTGTGCTTTTTTTATAGGAACCCATATGAGTTACTAAATAATTTATGCCTAATTTGTCAGCTTCAATTAAGTCTTTGCTAAATTCTCTTATGGTTATTTTATGAAAACTTTCTTTCCCGGAAGCAAGATTAAGAAGGTAAGGTGCATGGACAACAACCGGATCTATCTTTGATTTTTCTCTTTTTTTTCTAAATATTTCAATATCTTCCGAACTTAAAGATTTTCTCCTCCATTGCCGGGGATTACGGGCAAATATTTGCATAGTATTGCAGCCAAGCTTTTCTGCCCTTTCAATTGATTTATAAATCTTACCAGCAGCTGATACATGAACCCCTAATTTTAGCAATTAAAATCCTTAATTTTATGATTTTTTAAATTATTTTTAATTATGGAGCCGGGGGGATTTGAACCCCCGACCTCAACACTGCCAGTGTTGCGTGCTCCCAACTGCACCACGGCCCCATCTTCAATTCGATTAAGTTTCATTGAATATTATCATTTCCCTAAGAAATTGTCAATTGACAAAGATAAATAGCATTGTTATATTGATAATTCACAATAAACTAACCATTAGCTATAAGCTATTAGCCATAAGCTAATTTGCCGGAGTGGCGGAATGGCAGACGCGCGGGATTCAAAATCCCGTCTTCGCAAGAAGGTAAGGGTTCAAGTCCCTTCTCCGGCATCAATTTAAGCCTCTCTTTTTTAACTTATAAATTCTGTTATAATAAATGCAATGAATCACTTTCAGTTAGACCCATTTCAAAAAAAATCTATTGAGCTTGCTAAAAATCAAAATTCAGTGATAGTAAGCGCTCCTACCGGATCAGGTAAAACCTTAATTGCAGAAAGACTCATCGAAGATTGTATCGAAAAAGACGAAGGTATAATTTATACAGCACCAATAAAAGCCTTAAGCAACCAAAAATTTCGTGATTTTGGTAAAAAGTACCCCAATAAAGTTGGAATAGTCACCGGTGATGTCAGCATAAATAGAGATGCCCCTATCTTGATTATGACTACTGAAATTTTTAGAAATGCAATAATGGTAAATCCTCAGGAATTTAAGAGAATTAATTGGGTGATATTTGATGAAATTCACTATCTTGATGATGTCGAACGGGGAACTGTATGGGAAGAAGCTATAATATTACTTCCTCCTAACATGAAAATGCTAGCCTTAAGTGCAACTATTCCTAATTCTAAAGAATTTTCCGGATGGCTTAAAAAAGTTCACAAACATCCGATAAAGGTGATAATAGAAGATAAAAGGCCGGTGCCGCTCCATTTCTTTTTTCAATGCAACAATGGAATTTATACGACTTTTAAAAAATTAAAACAAATTCCTTTTTTTTCGCCAAGGATTAAACACAAATCTTATAAGGAAGAGTACAGATCAAGCCATCCCAACAGAATAAAAACTCTAATTAAATATATTCGCAAAAATAAAGCTTATCCTTGTATTTATTTTTCTTTTTCCCGCCGGCGCTGCGAAGACCTTGCTTGTGAACTTAGTAGTTTAAGCCTTGTCTCTGATAGCGAAAAAAACAAAATAGAAGAGTTGTTTGACCAATTAATAAAAAAATACGACACTGCTTCTTCACCTCATATAAATAATCTAAGGCCAATAATAAAAAAAGGTATCGCTTATCATCATGCCGGATTATTGCCCACTATAAAAGAAATTATCGAACAACTATTTACAACTGGTTTAATAAAACTTATTTTTACCACAGAAACTTTTGCCCTGGGCATAAATATGCCGGTAAAAAGCGTTGTCTTTGATTCATTAAGTAAATTCTATGGCAGGCACCACCACTATCTTAAAACTCGAGATTTTTACCAAATGGCTGGGCGGGCTGGAAGAAGAGGAATTGATAAAGAAGGTTTTGTCTATAGTCGGGTTAACCCTTCCCATATTGATCAAATATCTTTAGAAAATATAATTTACGGTGGCTATGAACCAATCAAAAGCCAACTAAACTCCTGTTATGCCACTATTCTTAATCTTTGGGCTTATATGGCTGAAGATATCTACCAAATATACCCTAAATCTTTTCACTTTTATCAGAGTAATCCTTGGCCCCAAAGAAAAATGGTTGAAAATATAAAAAATAAAGTTCTTCTTCTGCAACATCTTAATTATATCAACCAAAAAACGCTTACCCCCAAGGCCCAATTAGCATCAGGAATTTATAGTTTTGAATTAACAATAGGTGAACTTTTCCAGCAAGGCTATCTAGATAAATTAAGCCCCAGGGAACTTTTTATATTAATAGTAGCCTTAGTCCATGAGCCACGTAAAGGGCAAAAACGCCCAAGGCTTGATAAAAATACTAAAAAAATAAAAAGAGAGACCGATAAAATAATTAGAAGAATTCAAAGAGTTGAAAGAAGATATAGGATATATCCTCCCAGCAAAAAACTCTTTTTTTATTTAACTGAACCAGCTCAACTTTGGTTTGAAGGTGCTGAATTTCATAAATTGATTAAGAATTCAAGGATAGATGAAGGAACTATAGTTAGATATTTTAGAATGGCCCTCCAGGTGTTAAGACAACTGCGCAAAGCAGACCAAATAAACCAAAACCTAAGAAATAATATCAGCTATTGCATTAAAAAGACAAAAAGAGATGTAATTGATGCTGAAAACCAACTTAGGCAAGAAATATAAATCCTTGACAATAATTAAAATATTAGTATAGTAGTCTCACTAAACGGAGGAAAACATGAGTAGAAAGTGTTTCATATGTGGAAAAAAATCGATATCGGGAAACTCTATATCCCGCAAAGGTAAAGCCAAAAAGCAAGGTGGGGTAGGTAAAAAAACAACCGGTATCAACAAAAGAAAGTTCCACCCTAATCTTCAACCTAAAAAAATTATTGATGAAGGCAAAATCAAAAAAGTTTTGATTTGTGCAAAATGCCTAAAAAAAGGCAAAGTTGAAGTAGCTTCAGGCAAGCCTGCAATCTCGTAAAATTAAGCGGGGATGGTTGTGGTAATTATCTTTTTCTAAGGAAAAAACTAAATCAAATATTTTCCCATAACTTATAATCTCAGCTAAATCCTTATTATACGATATAGCTTCAAAAACCCTCTTTCCGTCAGTAAGCCAAAAAAAATATCGAGATTTAATTTTTTCAATATCTTTTTTCTTCTTTATTTTTTCAGCTAAAAAAATAGGTTTAGGATTGGCTTCTCCATACGGATTAAGCAAACTTAGGCTATCTACCAACTTTGTATTAATTTGCCTAAAGTTTAATTTAGCATCTATATTTAAGGTTGGCACAAAATCTTTGGAGTTAATATCTTCACTAATAGCTAAGTTGATATCTTGACGAAAAAGATCTAGTTTTTTTTCTTCTAACTCCATACCTACAGCCTTTTTGTGGCCGCCGTAAGAGGTTAAAGAACTGGAACATTTATCCAGCATATCCATCAAATGAATCCCTTCTACAGAACGTCCCGATCCTTTAGCTATTCCCTTATCAAAAGAAACAACAATCGACGGCTTGCAATACCTATCCTTAAGCCGAGAGGCTACAATACCTAAGACACCTGGATGCCAATCTTTATCGCCAACAACTAAGGCATGCTCTCCACATAAATCATTTTTTACTCTTTCTTCAGCTTCTTTTAAAATCTGCTTTTGAATATTTTTTCTTAATTTATTATGTTCATTGAGTTGTAAAGCACTTTCTTTAGCCTTTTTAAGATCTTCTGTTAAAAAAAGCTCTAAAGCATCATTAGCATGGGCAATGCGGCCGGAAGCATTTATCCTTGGCCCGAGGATATAACCGATATGAAAATTACTTATATTTAATTGATTTATTTTTGCTACCTGGCATAAAGCCTTTATCGCAGGCCTGGTACTTACTCTTAGGCAGTTAATCCCCTCTTTAAGCAAAATTCGATTTTCTCCTAAAAGAGGCGCCACATCACAGACTATTGATAAAGCTACTAAATCTAGAACTTGATAACAATCTTTTTCTTCAATAAACTGAAGCAATTTAAAAGCTAAAGCAGCTGCAGTTAAATCTAGAAAAGGATAATTTGAATTCTTTATTTTTGGATTTATTAAGGCTACCGGTTTAGGTATTTTATTTTGAGGTAGGTGATGATCTACCACTATTATATCTATCCCTAACTTTTTAGCTTCTTTTATTTCCTGATAAGAATTAGTTCCACAATCAAAAGCAATAATTAATTTTTTCTTTTGTTGTTTAGCAACACCAACCACTTCTCTACTTAAACCATAACCTTCTTTAACTCGATCTGGTATATAAAAAGAAAAAATATCAGGGTATTTTTTACTAAACTCATTAAATATAGCTAACGAAGTAATACCATCAACATCGTAATCTCCTAACACCATTACTTTTTCTTTTTCTAAAATCGCCTGTTTTATTCTTTTTTTTGCTTTATTAATTCCAGGCAGTAATCTGGCTGGAAAAAGGTTATCTAAAGAAGGATAAAGAAAAGAATTAATTTGATCTTCTTTAACTCCACGATTCAAAACAATATTTACCAAGATAGGCTCTATATCAAGTTTAGCTGATACTCTTTTAGCTTGCTTTGAAATATCCTTTATTTGCCAACGTTGTCTTTCCATAATTTAATTGGTTTACATCTCTTTGACTGGCTTTATCCCTAAAATTTCTAGGCCAAAATAAAAAACTTCCTTAGTTGCTTGTAAAATATTTAATCTAGCCTTTGTTTTTTTAGGATCATCCCCTAAAACTCTTACTTTTTCATAGAACTTATGAAACATAGCAGCTAATTCTTTTAAATATTCAATAATAAACACGGGTTCAAGCCAATAATAAGATTTTTGTAGACATAAAGAAAACTGAAGCAGAAAACGCACCATGTCTAATTCTTGAGGCTCATTTAGGTATTTGCTAAAATTTTTATCAGGTCTTTGATCAGTCTTTTTAAAAATACTTTCTATTCGAGCACAAACATAATGAATATAGTACAATGGGTTATCAAAGGAAGATTTTTTTGCTAAATCAATATCAAAATCGAGATGCGAAGAATTCTTACGGGTTAAATAATAAAAACGAGCCGCATCTTCCCCTACCTCTTTTATAAGCTCTGAAAAACGAATCATTGTTCCAGACCGTTTTGACATTCTCTGTTTTGATTTAAGCGATACCAGCTGAATAATAACAACTGCAAGTAGGTCATCTCTTTTATAGCCCAAAGCTTTAAGTGCTGATTTTATTCTGCCAATATAACCATGATGGTCAGGCCCCCATAAATTTATAAGCTTATCATAGCCACGCCTGCACTTATCATAATGATAAGCAATATCTGAGGCAAAATAAGTAAGAGCACTATCTGATTTTTTAACCACTCTATCTTTATCATCAGAAAATTTAGTTGAGCTAAACCAGAGAGCACCTTCTTTTTCATAAATCAGGCCTTTTTTTTCTAAAAATTCAATGGCTTCTTCCACTTTTTTCTTTTCAATTAACTTTTTTTGGCTAAACCAACTATCAAATGATATATCTAATTTTTTAAGATCTGATTTAATCAGATTCTGCATAGAAGCCAGACAAAAATCATAAAGATCAATACCTTTACCCTCTTTTAGGTAATCTGAAGCAATTTTTTTTAAGTATTGGCCTTTATAACCTCCTTCCGGTATCTGATAGTCTTTACCTTCTATTTCCTTTATTCTCTCTTTAACTGATAAAACTAAAAG